>CAKSAI010000179.1 GCA_934434905.1 uncultured Lachnospiraceae bacterium
CCCAATACGTCTCCTTCAATCCAGAAGTTAAATCCAACATCCGCCTTATGCTCAGATGCGTCCTCGATATTGATAATGGAAATCGCAGCGCCCTCTCGCCAGTTGTCGGTTTTTAATGTCACATAGCTATTGCCATCCACAGTCCTCAAATTGCCGGTAAAGGGGTAGAACTCCATCCGTACACTTCCTTTTCCGTCCAGGAACTGATCGAAGGCCGGGCTATTGTCGGAAGAAGGAATACGCCAGAACCGTTCGCCCTCCTCCATGGTTCGAAAATCATCCGTGGCGCCGGCAAAGATCAGCTCGAATCTGCCATGAATCTTCCCGGTACTCCTGTTCCTTACGCTCACATTGACACTGTAGAAATCATTTCCCTGACGTCTTACGTCTGTGGTCGTAACCTTTTCCACGCCATTCTTATACACTTCACAGACAAGCTCATATGCTCTGCTATCGGAAAGCTGAAGTACGGTACCCTTGTCCGTAACGATATTCTGTCCACTCACTGTAAGATGGTCGCACTGGTTCACCACCTGATACTTGCTTTGGAACAGTTGTTCCTCCACAATCTTCTTTCGCCACACATTGTCTATGCAGAGCTTTAAGCCTCTCTGGTACAATACCTCATAATTCCGCACATAAATCGGTTCTGAGAAGAAGCCGTTGAAGGTAATCTTGTTCTCATAAGAGAATTTCGCACCGATATCCTTTGCCCGGATTTCTGTGGTTCCCACCATAGCAAGCAGCGTATCCCCCGGAAGACCAGATACGTCTCCTTCAATCCAGAAGGTAAATCCGACGTTCGCCTTGTGCTCCGACGCATCGTTAATATTGATTATCGCTAATGTTGCGCCATCATGGAGCACAGAAGGCGTCAGAGAGAGATACGTGTTCTTTCCATCCTTCTTCAGTTCTCCCAGGAAGGGGAACATCTCCATCTGAACCGTCTCCCTGCTGTCCAGCAACTGATCATAGGCCGGATTGCCGTTTGAAGCCTCCACCCGGTAGAATTTCTCCCCATTCTCCATGGTGATAAAGCAGTCAGTATCCCACTGGAAGGTCATCTTGAACTGGGTACGCATCTGTCCGGAGCTTCTGTACAATACACTTACCTCTACCTCATAGTATTCATAGCCGGAACGAGTAAGATTACTGGTATTCACGGACTCCGTACCGTTTCGATATACCTTGTAAGATAGTTCATATTTCTGACTGTCCGAAAGCGCAAGCGCTGTTTCTGAATTATTTAATATAATCCCATTTTTATTTAATGCTACTGTGTTAAAGCTGTTGGTCTCAGAATAGAGATCCTCAAACACCTTATCTGCCTGCAGATTATCCACACACAGGTAAAGTCCTTTTTCCTTCAGAAAATTCTCACAGTTTTCAAAGTACACCACCTGTGTGCGCAGACCACCTTCGTCTGGCAAACGGTTGTACAGATTGGATGCAGAGACCGTGAACCGTTTTCCGGCTTTTACATCCGCCACAGTAACCGTCTCTCCTCCGATTTCAAACAGTACCTCGCTGTTCGAAAGCCGCCCGGAGAGCTGACCTCCCACCTTAAAATCAAAGTTTGCCACAATTCCTCGCTCATTCTGATTTGCCGGGAACATGATCTCCAATCTTCCGTATTCCACCTTGTTGGGGGTCAGTTTCACATAAGGATTGCCGCTCTCCTCCTCAATCTTTGCGTCAAAAGGATAGAAAAATCCTTTGTGAACACCATTCTGCATCAGATGGGATTCACCGCCGTAGTTTATGGTTGTATACTCATCTGTATTCACCGTGGCAATGGCTCCCCTCAATCCGCTTCCCAGGAACATCACGTAGCCTTTTCCTTCATTTTCCAGAATAGAGCTGTCCACAGCGGTCACATATACTTCATACCGGTCGTACTCACCTACCGTGAAGGAATCCGCCTTTACTTCTTTTCCGTTCCGATACACCTGATATCTGACCTGATAGGAGGATTCATCTTCAATCGTAAGATAATCCGGAATCCCCTCCTCTCCCAGGGTAATGGCAGTCCCCGGAGACACAACGTATTCCTTTTGATCGGAGATGATCTTCGGCGCCTTTACATCCAGAACACCCATGCCGATGCTGACGATCATCTCTGCGTCCGCCTCATTGCCATAGTAATCGGTGATATGGCACGCAATAAAATAAATGCCTTTTTCCGTCAGCGCTTCCCCCTTAAATTCTCTGCGCTTTCCCTGCACATTCTCATCGAACCGCTTCACGCCTGTGATCTCAATAGACTTCACAGTTCCGCCCAAGCAATCTGTAGCCGCAAGTCCCAGATCCGCCTCCGTCAGTTCTACGCGTTCGCCCATTTCATTCGCAAGGTACTCTTCGCCGGTATAGACAGGCGGGGCCTTGGGCGTCAACTGGAAATTATCCACATCGATCTCCAATTCCGCTAGCTTATCCTTGGGTACAGTCAGGATATAATAGATTCTTGTCACGCCGCCTTCCGTGAAAGCTGCCACCTTCTCGGTGGAAATCTGTTCGGTACATTCGAAGGCTCCATCCGCTCCCTCTACGCGGATATTCTGAACCCGGTTATCGTAGCCGCCAGCGACAAATTCCGCTGTCTTCGCATTATCCTTCAGTTTTCCCTTCAATGTCAGGTTGAAGGAAGCGTCATAGTCTGTGATATTCTTTGGCAGCGCCCATGCATCCACCGGCCATGCCAGCACGATCGTATCCTCTTTTGCCGGAAACTCCTTCACATCCACATCCAGATGCATGGTAAATCTTCCGTCGCCAAAATCCTTGACCGTCCGCTCAATCTGTTCGTTGGGATTACAGATTAAATTGTAGCCTGCACTTCCCACCTCATCCGTGGTCATGGTAGTGAAGGTCAGCATTCTTGCATGTTCTTCCACAAAAATAATCCAGCCGCTGTAGGATTCCCCCTCATTCTTCTTGGAATCTGCGGTAATGCACACATTATAATAACAGTTTCCCTCCGCTGTGAACTTATTGTCCTCCGTATCCATCAGCGTTCCGTTCCGGTAGATCCGGTAGGAGAAATCATAATCCTCCAGGTTGCTGCCCTCCGGCAGAAGATAGGTGATCCAGGAGGAACGGATCTCCACCACCTCTCCCACCTTTACCTTCTTGTCAAACAGCGGGGTGACATGGATCAGCTTCTCATTCTTTCCCTGGTTTCCCGAAGAATCTTTAGCCGACATCCGGATTACATAATCGCCGGAATCCTGCACATAGAAGGCCTGATTTTCCACGGGAACCTCCGTCTCCCCGCTGTACACATTCAGGGTGTAATCCTTGATGTTCTCATCGTAGTTGTCAACCACACGCACCTCCGGGAGTTCTACCTCATCTGTGGCCTGAAGCTTCATCAGAGAGCCCATTAGATGGACAACTGGAGCTGTGGTATCCTCCACAGTGACCGCATACCGTACGCCGCCTCCTGTAACCTTGTACACGCCAAGCTTGTCAAAGACAATCTTCTCCGCATCCACCGACACTGCTTCTTTGTCATATGTAATCTGCAGTTTGGAATAATCGGTATATCCGTCCAGTGTGGTCAGATCGAACTCTGTATTTACTTCCACTGTCAGCTTCTCCCGTGACAGGAGACGCCAGGTCAAAATTCCTGCCGCGATCAGAACTACTGTTGCGATCATGCTTGACGCGACTATAATCTTTTTCTTCTTCACTTATAATTCCTCCTTTTGCTGCTATCTGCCTACAACAGACAGATGATCCAGATACAGGCTGTCTCCATCCTCCTTCAGACCGGAGACAGTAAACGCCACCGTCCAGATATCCAGCCCATTCCCCAGGAAATATTCCTTCAGTGTTGCCAGAGATACGGAAGTTCCCTCCTTGCCAGACCAACTGTGAGGGGCAATACTGGTCGAGATAGAATACGATGCGTTTAAAGGATCGTATACGCTCATAAGCACGGTAATCACCTGATCTGTATCGTTATACAGCTCATACTCCAGATACGTATTTTCATAATCCGTCGTCTGGAATCCCTCCAGCATGTTATCCCTGCTTCGGAACCCCACACAGTCAATTCCAGTACCAAGCTTATTTTCCGTGAATTCGATCTTCATAGAGCTTCTCCCGGTGGACACATAATTCAGATCCGTATTCAGGGAAAACTGTGGACGCCGCAGCATACTGGTGGCGTCGCCTAATTCCGAAAACCGGTGTACATCCGCCGCATTGGAAAAATCAATTTTGCCGGACATCTCAGCCGCCTGATAATTTCCGTCTCCGATCTCTGCGCAGAAATTATCAAAATAAAATTCCAGCGGCGTCTCGCCCGCCAGTCCTCCTTCCAGGATAAAATAAAAACTCTTAACCGCTGTCACATCCACAAAAGAAGAAACCACATCATTGTTCACCTCAAATTCCAGGTGATTCATTTTCCCCGGCTCCAAAGTCCGCTTTCCAAAAAGAAAGGAATCAGACGCCGCATCCGGATGATTATAGCCAAAGGCAATTTCCATCGGACGTTCATTGGCATTAAAGATATCAATGGTATATTTCTTCACATCGGAGAAATCTGTCTTCTTCATATAGGTATTGCCGGGAAACAGGTAGATTGCATTATCTTTGTAGTACAGAACATTTCCATCCTGATCCACCTCTGCATTGCCTTCAATCACGAATTTTGCTGCTTTCTCGCCGTCCGTCACATACGTTTTATCTTCTATAATCTCTACTTTGGCACGCATGGTATAGAGATTCATGGTCAGCATCTCCTTCGCGCTCTCAAATCCGCACAGCACCACCTTTTCCGACTCCTGCGCTTTCTGTCCACCACAGGCGGACAGACACATCACCCCCGCCAGAACGGCCAGGAAAAAAAGCCGCTTTTTCCTGCTGATTCTACTCATAAACAAGCTCACCTCCCCGGTTATTTCAGCTTCTGGTATATGGAACCAAGATATAAGGTTCTCTTGTACGTGTTACCTGCCTCATCAATCAGATTCCCGCAGCTTAACCGCAGCTCGTTGACCCCGGCCAGTGTACTCTCAGACCTTGATATCCGGTTCAGGTTTCCTATCTCAATCTTTTTCCATCTGTTGGCCGGAAGTACGATCACATCCACCGGATATGTCATTCCATCCTCCGTACCTGCCGTAATGTTGATCTCCAGCTCCTCTCCGCTGTTATATATCCAGAATGAAAGCTTTTCCGTCTGGTCTACCCCGGCAAGGTCGAACCATATCGCCGGTGCGTAAGCCTGGGTCTGAGTGTCCGTCTCAAACCTGCTGCCTGCCAGTTCCACCTTCGCGGTATTTCCGCTGCGCCCGCCCACTGCTTCTGATGAGGCTGTCACGCTGCCGCCCAGTGCGGTGTTTACTTTTAACTTATCAAGCTGCGTTGCATCCGTTACGTTGATCATCTGTTCCGGCGCTTTTCCTACCACCAGCTCCGCAGTAATTCCGGCAGTCTCTACATAAAGAACACCGTCTCCAGTATATGCTGCGTTTGATTCTGCATAGATATTCGCCCCTTCGGCTTTCCCAGACGCAGTTAAGACTTCTCCGTTGAGCATGACCTGACACCCATCTTTTGCAGCAAAGGAGTAAGTAACGCCCGCCTCCGTGGTATCAAACGCAGTCAGCACAAGCCCTGCCTCGCTGTCGGCCAGCTCGATCAATCTTGCGATGGTGCGCCGCACGTCCTGAAGTCCTGCAAAATTCAATTTTGATGTGCCTGTGGCATAGATCTGTTCGTTAATGGTGCGGATGGCCTCCCGTACACCATCTCCTGAGATCCGGTACTGCTCTGCCAGCGCAAGAGACTTTTCCTCCAGCAAGGACAAATAGGTATGGTCATCAATTCCATCCCGAACTGCAGTCAGTCGAAGGGATGGGAACGGCTTTTCCGAATCATAGGGACGCCCTGGATAGAAGAGATATCCGTCTCCGTCTGTAACACCATCCCGGCAGGAGGTACTGTACAGATCGCTAATTCTGCCATAGCCTACTATGTTACCGGCGCCCCAATTACAGTACCCAGTCGTATTCCAGAAGAGATCTCCCGTTAGACGGTAATCAAATTTGGACCAGAATACATCTCTTCCGGTAATCAGATACTCGTCAATCAGGCGTGTGGGGTAGGGGAACGTCTGCACCGTGCCATAGGATTCAATGGAATATCCCTGTGCGACCAACTTCTCATACATCTCGATATTCTTCGTGGAGCCCAGGTTGTCGTACAAGGGGCTTACCAGCAGTTCCTCATACTGAGCAAAGTCTTCCCGCCATCCATGGACAACCGACATTAAGTGCTTTGTACCCAAAAGGCTCTTCGCTATCTCCTCCGGCAGTTCCTGCTCCTTTGCCACCTTTTCCTCAACCGCATTGGTGGTCGCGATACAGGCTCTCATCTGAGGATACCGCTTCTCGTTGACCTCGTCATACACCTGGTCGAAGTAATAATACATTTTATCAAAATAATTTTTTCCGTCTTCCTTACAGGCTCTGGCAATGGCTGCAAGATAGCTCTCCAACAGTTCGTAGTCAATGCTTCCATAGCGTTCTCCGGCCACTCCGCCATAGGGATTGTCCGCTTCAAATATCTCGAATGTATTCCGATGAGGTACGCCATAGGAGGCCACACGGTCATAATATTTC
>CAKSAI010000180.1 GCA_934434905.1 uncultured Lachnospiraceae bacterium
AGCTTCACTTTCATCACCAGTGCGTCTCCCTCCGGTGCAGGCTTCTCCAATGACAACGTATCTGGAACATCCGAAAAATCCGCATTGCTGATAAACTTCTGTATCTTCGGCAGCGCCTTTTCCATTAGCGGATATATGGAAGAATGAGTCAGGCCGTCATCTTCATAAAGAAATTTAGAAAATGTATAGTCAATCCCCGCCAAATGCAACTCCGCTATCTCATCATAGAGAGCAACCGGATCATTGGAGGAAGCATAATCCGCATAGTTTTCCCCAAATACCGGGATATCACCGTAACCATTCTCATACATATACTGCCGTACCTGTTTTAACGCCCTGGGGGCAGGAAGGCCGGTAAATTGAAGCAGACATCCATACTTATACGCCATATCCGCGATAAACTCGTTGTCACATCCGATCTGCATAGCAAAGGACGCCGTTCCTGCTGCCACATGCTGTTTCCACTCCGCCTGAGTGAAAGAAGCACCTGGCATATACAGGATCAACTGGATTCGACCATCCGAATATTTCTTTACAGCTTCCTTGAATATCTGGATCTGTTTTTCAATAAACACATGCTTCGATTCCAAATACCAGGTAAGAATATCCTCCCACTGCTTCCCCTTAACTGTACCTGACTTTGGCATCTCATAATCTTCCATACTGCCAAGCGATGTGCCCCACGCCTCATTGACTGCCTGGATGGAACCATACTTTTCTATCATTTTTTCCCGAAAATCTGCTGTAGCATTCTCTCCGTAAAACCACAGGCTTGTCGCCTCATTGTTTGGATTTTCCAGATTGCCAGTCTGTGTCCATGCCGCCGGATACAGCGGTTCTCCTGCCGGTCCCATATCCACCACCAGCGCATCTATGGAGTCAAGAAAACCTTTTTCTTTATAAATCTCCAACTGGCTGTTTATGGCATCTTCGGTATACTCATAAATACCGTCATACCAATAGCTGATAGTATTGACTGACTTCATTCCATTGGCATCCACCAGTGTGGAGTCCGGTTCCATCGTCACCCAACTCTGGGGCATCATGATCGTAGGCGAAATCAACTTCAATCGGAGTCCGGCATCCACAGCGGCACGCAGTGTATACTCAGTCTCTCCCGACATGATCCAATCGCCCTTGCTCAAGGAAGCCCAAGAAGTCTCATAGCGCATGGTTTTCACACCAAGCGACACATAATCTGCACATCTTTGTTTGACCGCTTCCTCTGTCCGGTTCACAAACTGGCCTTCCGTAAAGCATAGCCCTAAGCTTACCAATGTTTCTTTTTCCACCTTTGATTCCCCCTTTGTTTTTTCACAGCCGACAAAACTGCCGCACAATAAGCACATCGCCAAAATCACTCCTAGTTTTCCGGCCCAAGCCTTCTTCATTCTCTCACCTCTCTGTTCTCCTCATCTGAAACTTCTCTCCGTAACGCCGAAATCTTTTCCTATAAACAGCACATTGTCTCAACACATCCAGTCTTTCGGGATTATCACCAAGCTACCCAGCGACGACGGTTCCATCTTCCATCGGACAGTATTCCCTACCGCAAAAACAGGACGTCGTTCCTTCTCCATGATATCCGTCAGATAGGCTTCTTTTACAGCAATCTGAAACACAATCTCCGCCTCCTGCTGCCAGGCATAAGGATTGATCAGTCGAAGTAAAAAACCGCAGCCATCCTCCGTAAGCTTCATCGCCTGGCAGTTGGCTCCACATACTGACACCAGGCTTTTTTCCGAAAATTGTTTTGCCTGATCTGCTGACAAAACTCCCGTCAGAATCGGATTTGACATCTTATCCGCCAGGGCTTCCAGTGCAGATGCCCCGGATTCTGTAACAGCCACCTCTATTTTCAGGTAATGGGTTCCCTGATCTGGATATGGATCTGGATCAAAAGGACTGCGAAGCACCGAAACGCCAATCTGATCTTCATCCCCGAAAAATCCATATTTGCAATCACATAGCAGGGCCAATGACAATCCACCACTATTATTCACAGCACAAGCCAACCCTCTGGATGGCACATCGTGATCCTCGGGGAAGCGTTCCACCACGCCCCCCGCTGTAAGATAGCGGAGCTTTAAGGCCTCATACGCATATGGGATCACAAAGCGTAGCAGCGGTACACCAGAGGGATCTCCCAATTCCAGCCAGTCTGCTTTCACAGAAAAATCCAACTGCTCGCAATCTTCATCCAAACCAATGGACACCTCCAGGCGTGAACGCGAGAATTCCAAATGATATACAATCTCTTGCCGCAAAGTACCCGGTTTCAATGAAATCCGGCTAATATGTACACTCTGACTACGATTAAGATTCACCGTCTTCATCCTTGGTCCGATTCGCCAGGCAGTCATCTCATAAATCGGGTCTTCCATGTCTAGATAAAAGGCGCAAGCTCCCCCACCGACTTCGAGAAACGATTGCCCGCTGGCCTTATGTATCAGTTCTATACATTCCATGGTTTCACGTAAGAACACTGCACGAATCTTGTTATTTTCTAAAACAAGCTTTCCGTTGCCGAAGGTGTCCTGGCGCGGCTCTTGATTAACCGGAACCAGCACATGCTGTGGCGGCTCATACACCACATGACATACACCGTATCCCATGGACGGCAGCACCGCCTTCACCAAAAGCTTCTGATAGGTATGCCCCCAGTACAATACCCCTGTCTCCTCTAATTGATGCGGAAGAACATTTCCCTCAGCGTCCATGACACGAAGCTGATCCGCCTTCCGCTGCCAATCCCAGATTGTAAGGCTCACCAATTCACTGCGCTTCTGAGCGGATGTATTCACCATCAGAAAGCTGCATTGATCACCTTCTACACCCGCCTGGGAAGGTTCGAAGCAATCCCTGTCAGCAGTCATGCTGCCGACACCTGCCAACGGTGCATTATCAATCCCTCCAAGGGCTCGTAGTGCCCGTACACTGCCCGTCTGTACACAGGCCATAGCAGACTGAAAGATTCCCATAGCATACTCTCTGGTTTCCACTGTACCGGAACCCGGAAGTATATCATGAAACTGATTAAACAGAACATGACGCCAAGCCTGCTCTTTTTCCAGCGACGGCTGATAATCCTTCACCCAAGCTCTCGCCATCACCTCCAATGCCTCCATCTGGCAAAGCTTGTCCTCCGCCATGCGATTGGCACGTTTGATCCGCCCCTGGGAAGTATAGCAACCAGTAAACACATAATTTAATTCCTGATCTACCACCGGAAACATATCTGCTTTTGCTTCCACTTCCCGGAAAAACTGTCGTACTGTTCCAAACTCAATCTTTGGAAACAGCGGCCATTTTGCCATATCACACAGACGGTTCAGATCCCTTCTGGTAGGTCCGCCGCCATGATCCCCGACACCATACATGTGAAGTACGGTTTCTACACAATAATCCCGACAGAACTGCGGCACATTGCGACACATACCATAATCAATGGACAGGTTATACCAGTTTGGCTCCCGGAAGGCTAAAACCTGCGTTCCTGAAGGTGCCTGCCAACGAAACAGATTCGGCCCCTCATGACCACGACAATGATAATAGTAGCGGACACCACCTTTTTTTAGAATTTCCGGCAAATGGCGAGGATGTCCAAAAGTATCCGGCTCCAGATCCAGATCCAGGTTTTCCAACGGGATCCCTAAAAGCTTGGAAATATACGTTTTCGCATATAGCAGGTGACGGGTCATGGATTCCAATGATCCCATATTTTTCTCATTTTCCACCCATGTGGAAACGGATGCCTCCCATCGCCCTTCTCTCACTAATCTGCGAATCTGTGGCAAGGTATCCGGCGCATATTTTTCCAAAATTTCATACACAGATGCCTGAGACTGGGTGTATGTCATCTGTGGATATTCATCCATAAGCGCCAGCACCGTGCGTATGGTATCCACCGTCACGGAGGCTGTCTCCTGATAGCCCCACATCCAATTCATATCAATATGCGCATTGCCACAGCAAAGAACCCGCAATTTTTTTGCCTTCACCGACAGCGGAGCCAGCGTTTCCTCCAACTGGGAAACTGCTGCTTTCGTGATAGTCTGGAACTTGCGGCTGTCTGTCTCCAGAATTGTCAGCCCCTGCTCCAAAAGATCGGTAGCTGATAACAATCCACCTGTTTCCTCTACCTCTGTGTTTTCCCGTATTCCATGTTTCTCTGCCCCTTCAAGCATGTCCAACCATCCGCATCGTTCCAGTTCCAGCAGATAAGACATTTCTTCAAATGCCCGCTTTGTCCAATAGGTATCCGGCATAGAAGCTTCCAGCTCATAAAGGCGTGTACTTAAATGAATCTTCTCCACAATATTAATTCTCCCAGTGTAATACTTTATCAATAGGTTGGCTTTGTTTTTTCCGTCTGGGCGGCATTAAATTCATCAATAATATCCTGTCCTCCGGCGGCAAGCCAAGCGGAAACCGCATCGTCATACTGCTTTTTCGTCACATCGGGGCTTAAGATCACCGCACCGAAGGTGGAATTCAGGCAGGATTCCTGGATCTGAGAACCGATCTTCGTATTGGTCTCTGACTTCACCGTTGGAACCAGATAATCATAATACTTATTGGCACAATATTCATCCCATTTGGCGCGCCAGTTCTCATAATACTGCCCCAGGCCCAATGCCTCAAATTGATCCTCATAATCCGCAAAATCCACAAGATCTTCTCTGCGGCTCAGGAACTTCAACGGCTCTACCTGAGCGTTTTTATACGCATCCTCCCGCATGGATTCCGGAATCTTACTCTTAGTGCCATCCGCATTGACTACACACATCTTATCTTCGATGCCATAATAATAAAGGTCATGACCATCTGTCAGCGTCCATTCCAGGAAATCAAAAATTTTCTCTATCTTTTCCGCGCTGAGGGATGCGTTGAAATACATACCACGATCCACAGGGAAGTTGACCCGCAGGCCACCCTTTGTCCCGTCCGGTCCTGTCAGCGGCGACATGATACCGATCTCTGCATCGGGATCGTTGGCTAAAAGCTGCGGATAGATCTCCAACATATCTGGATAACCACCAGGGTAGCAGGCCGCCTTTCCGGTCATAAACTTTTGCTTTCCATGGCTGAAATCAGGATTTAAGTCTGCCTCAGCATCCAGCAGTCCCCGGCTACGCATCTTCTGCAGCCAGAACAAGTACTCCTTCTGTTCCTCCGTGGAAAAAGAGGGAATCAAGGTATTCGGATCCTCCTTAGATGGCTGCCAGGTATTGATCACCGCCCCAAAAGAAGTGGCAAGATCTTTAAACATCCAACGCACTTCGCCATTTCCCACTGTCATAGGTATCACCTCCGACTTGGCGACCTTCAACTGCTCCAGTGCCTTTTCCAATTCTGCAATAGAGGTTGGTTCGGCAATGCCAAGCTCATCAAACCAGTCTTTCCGATAATACAGATAGAATGGTATCTCCGAGGACGTGGTATTTGGCAGGAAATAAATATGGCCATCCTCGTTGCGCATCATCTCCCAAATATCATCCGCAGCCGTGGCTTTCACCGCCGGATGGGATTCCAACAGCTCCTCTATAGGATAAAAAGCCCCTTGATTCTCGGTGCCCCGCCAGGAAGCATCCACCGGCCCCAGCGCCCACATCACATCTGGAAATTTTTTCGAAGATAACATGATCTGTGCCTTTGCATCATACTCCCCTACCGGCACGATCTGCACATTGATTTTCACATTGGCAGCTTCCTCCAACGCCTTTTCATAAGGGCCATCCTTGACATAGGTTGAGGCTCCCCAAACCGGTCGGAAGTAACTGAATGTTAACGTGCCCGAGTCACCGTCACCCCCATCTTGCTGTTGCTCTTTCTGGCAGCCGGGCAGAAGAGCCAATGCTACTAGAAAAATCACTGCCATAATACTGCTTATTCTTGCTCGTTTCTCTTTCTTCATCATCTTTTCCTCCTGGATTTATTTTCACTGTTTCTCCATAGCTGGCAGACAACCGTTCCAAATGAGGACAGCCTCCCTCCAGCCCATAGATAACAGGTGGTTTCAACCTTTTATAGCGCCTACGATCACGCCTTTTACAAAATATTTTTGCAGGAATGGATACACCAGAACAATAGGCACAGTAGCAAAAATGATGCAGGCAGCCTTGATATTATCCGGCTGGATTACGGAACCGCCTGTACCTACATAGCTTGTATTTAACGCTCCCATCCCGGCAGTATTGAAGTCCACGATAATGGAGCGCAGCAGCACCTGCAGAGGCCACTTGGTATTGTCATTGATATAGTAAAGACCCGTAAAATAATCATTCCAGTGTCCGACTGCGTAAAACAGGCCAACCGTAGCGATGATAGGCTTGGATAACGGGAGTATGATTTTCCACAGGATCGTCATCTCGCCGGCTCCATCAATCATGGCAGATTCATATAGGCTGTCTGGAATACTCCACATAAAGTTGCGCATCAACAGCGCATTTACCGGAGACAGCAGGCTCGGGATTACAAGAACCCAGATACTATCCAGCAGATGCAGGTTGCTGAGCAGAATATATACCGGTATCAAGCCGCCGCCAAAGAGCATAGGAAAAACCACGATCCAAAGCATGATCCTGTTTCCCGGCGCGTCCGTGCGGGAAAGCGCATAGGCACAGGTGATGGT
>CAKSAI010000181.1 GCA_934434905.1 uncultured Lachnospiraceae bacterium
AAAACAACAAGGGCAGCAGATGCGCTTTCCGCTGCCCAAACAACCATTACATAAAGGAGATTTCTATGTCCCAAAATACTTTATCACTGAAAAAATATTATGAAGATCCTCATGTTCTCCATCTTGGAACAGAGGAAAACCGCAGCTACTATCTCCCAAAGGCTTCGACGAATGTCTCCTGCGGGGATCGCTCCGTGCAGGAACGCCAGCTTCTTCTGAATGGCAAATGGGATTTTAAATATTATCCCAATCCCTTTGTCATAGAAGATTTTACACAGCCGGATTACAGCTATACCGGATATGATACGCTCCCTGTGCCCGGCTGCTGGCAGATGTACGGCTATGACAAGCACCAGTATACCAACATCAACTATCCCTTCCCCTACGATCCGCCCTATGTGCCCGCGGAGAACCCCTGTGGTGTTTACCATCGCAGCTTTGCTCTCACAGCAGATCAGTGCGCCTATCGGCAGTATCTGAACTTCGAGGGCGTTGACTCCTGCTTCTACGTTTATGTAAACAAGAAGTTCGTGGGCTACAGCCAGGTTTCCCACAGCACCAGCGAATTCGAGATCACTAAATATGTCTCAGAAGGCGAGAACGAGCTTACCGTCGTTGTCTTAAAATGGTGCGATGGCAGCTATCTGGAGGATCAGGATAAATTCCGCATGAGCGGTATCTTCCGGAACGTCTACCTGCTGCTCCGCCCGCAGGAGCATCTCCGGGATTATTTTGTCCGCACAGAGCTTTCGGATGACTTTACAGAAGCCAAAATTACGGTAGAACTCTCCTTTTTAGGTGCTGCATTCCCGGTTCACTTCCTCCTCACGGACAGGACCGGGAATCTGATACAGGAGGGCTGCTCCGATGCGTCTCCGGTTACGGCTTCAGAAGGCTGCTCCGGCAAGACTTCGGTTACGGCTTCAGAAGACTGCTCCGGCAAGACTTCGGTTTCAGCTCAGGAGAGCTTTCCTGCCGACAGCAGCATTACCATTTCGCTCTCCGAACCAGTACTCTGGAATGCTGAGAACCCATACCTCTATGAGCTGACACTGCTCTGCCCGGACGAGGAGATCACGCAGCAGGTCGGCATCTGTAAAACAGAAGTGAAGGACGGCGTGGTTCTTTTCAACGGAATTGCTATCAAAATAAAAGGAACAAACCGCCATGACAGCGATCCGGTAACCGGGTTCACCATCAGCAAGGAACAGGCCATGAAGGATCTGACCTTGATGAAGCAGCACAACATCAATGCCATCCGCACCAGCCATTACCCCAACGCGCCTTGGTTCGTACAGCTGTGCAATCAATACGGCTTCTACGTAATTGCCGAGGCTGACCTGGAAGCTCATGGTGCCTGTGCCATATACGGCGGCGGTGAACATACCTTTGATGATATTGTAAAACGGGATATTTATCACGACGCGATCCTGGATCGGAACTGCCGCAATGTGATACGTGACAAAAACAATCCCTGTATCATCATGTGGTCCCTTGGCAATGAAGCCGGATACAGCGAAGCCTTTGCAGATACCGGACGGTGGATCAGGGCCTACGATCCCTCCCGCCTTGTCCATTACGAAGGCTCGGTTCGCAATAAGGATGGCATTGATACTTCCATGCTGGATGTATACAGCATGATGTACCCTTCCGTCGAACATATCCAGAACTATCTGGCAGACGAGAACAACAAGAAGCCCTTCATGCTTTGCGAATTCATTCACTCCATGGGAAACGGACCGGGAGATGCCGAGGATTATATGCAGTGCATCTACAGCAATGACCGTTTTCTGGGCGGCCTTGTCTGGGAATGGTGCGACCACGCCATCGATATGGGTAAGACCATAGACGGAAGAAAGAAATATTATTACGGGGGCGATTTCAAGGAATTCCCCCACGACGGCAACTTCTGCGTGGACGGCATGGTCGCCCCGGACCGCACGCCTCATCCTGCCCTTCTGGAGTATAAGAATGTGATCCGTCCGGTGCGCGCCAGACTTCTGAATGCAGCCACAGGTGTCGTAGAGCTGGAAAATAAGCTGGACTTCACCGACCTTATGGATTATCTGAGCATTCAGGCGGAGCTTCTGTGTCAGGGAGAGGTCATCCGGCGCTATCCTGTCTGTCATGCGTCCATCGCACCGCATCAGAAGGGTTTGATAACCATTGACTTTGCAAAGGATGTAGATCCTGCCTCCGGCAGCTCCTATCACCTGAACCTCACCTATATTTCCAGAGAAAGCCGGGGGCTTGTGGAAGCAGGAAGTGTGTTGGGCTTCGACCAGCTTCTGATAAAGGCGGCTGATACAAGTGAAAATACCGCCGTCACCTCCGCTCCGGCTTCCGTCTGTGGGACCCGGACTGCCATACTGGTGACAGCCCCGGATTACCATTATGAGTTCAACAAGCTTACCGGAACCTTCGACTGCATTACCGTCAACCAGATTCCACGCATGGTAAAGCCACTGGAATTCAATATCTGGCGCGCTCCCGCTGACAATGACCGCAATATCGCCAACGCCTGGAGACAAGCCGGCTATGACCGTATCATGACCCGTGTCTACGAGACAACGGTGTCTTCTGAGCTCGGCAGAACCACTATACGCTGCAACATGGCGATCCATGCCATCCAGATCCAGCATATCCTGGATATCGATGCTGCCTGGACGATCCACGGAGACGGCTCACTGGACGTAAACATTCACGCGATCCGCAATACAGAGCTTCCCTTCCTGCCCCGGTTTGGTCTCCGCCTCTTCCTGCCCGAGGAATATCGGCAAGTAAGCTACCTGGGATACGGCCCTTACGAAAGCTACATTGACAAGCATCAGGCCTCCAGCTTCGGAAGATTTACGGATACCGTAGACAACATGTACGTGGATTATATCAAGCCTCAGGAGCATGGAAGCCGCTTCGGCTGCGAATCGGTTACCCTGACTTCTCCGGTTCACGGTCGGCTTACCGTCTCTTCCGCCCGCCCCTTTTCCTTCCAGGCCTCTGCTTATACACAGGAAGAGCTGACAGAGAAGCGCCATAACTATGAATTGGAAAAGGCAGCGGCAACGGTTCTCTGTCTGGACTACAAGATGAGCGGCGTTGGCTCCAACTCCTGCGGCCCGGCTCTGGCGGAAAAATATCAGCTAAACGAAAAAGAGATTAATTTCTCAATTCACTGTGCATTCTAAAAAGGATCCTATAAACATGGCGCTTCGTCTGCGGCGGATTGCAGCAATATGACTGCACTCTGCCGCTGCAGCGCTCCTCTACTGAAATCGTACAATTTCCTTTTTCAGGCGCTTCATGATCTTCTTCTCCAATCTCGAAATATAGGATTGGGAGATTTCAAGGAGATCCGCCACCTCCTTCTGTGTAAGTTCAGGCGCGCTCTCCCCTGCCAGACCGAACCGCAGCTCCACGATGGTCCGCTCTCTGGGGGAGAGCTTGTCAATGGCTTTCAAGAGGAGACTTTTCTCCACCTCCGTCTCAATGTCCCGGTAGATCACATCCTCATCCGTTCCCAGAATATCCGACAGCAGCAGCTCGTTTCCGTCCCAATCCACATTCAGCGGCTCATCGATGGACACCTCCAGCTTGGTCTTGCTGTTGCGCCGCAGATACATGAGAATCTCATTCTCTATACAGCGGGAAGCATAGGTTGCCAGCTTAATATTTTTCTGGGGATTAAAGGTATTGATGGCCTTAATGAGCCCGATGGTGCCGATGGATATCAGATCCTCCACACCGATCCCCGTGTTGTCAAACTTTTTGGCGATATAGACCACCAGGCGCAGATTGTGCTCAATGAGCCTGCTCCTGGCTTCTGCGGCATCGTCTGTGTCCAGTTGTTGGATACAGCGCAGTTCATCGGAAGGCTCCAGGGGCGGCGGGAGCACCTCTGCCCCTCCGATATAATGCACGTCTCCCTTTTTTAACAGCAGCACATTCTTAAGCGTTGGAATCAGCTTTAACTGGAAATGTTCTGAAATAGCTATTTTTATGTACATATTTCCCTCTCCTCCTTATTATAATAGAATACGCTTTCCTATGACATTAGAAGCAAATGCCTCTGGCATTCAGGATAACCTGATACTCTCCTTTTTGAAACAGATTCTCTTTCGCAAGCCCAAAAATCGGCTTTTCAATATAGAGCGGCCGTTGTTCTTCCTTCCCATCGGCACACCTTACGTACATTGCCTGCAAGGTTACCACCGGAAGCAGTCCATGCTCCTGCCCCAGAGAGTGGTACGGGATATAGTGGACAGGCAGTTGTTCTTTTGTAAGCGCCTCATGCAACACCTGCTCACGAATGATATGTACCGGCTGCTTTAAGATAGGATCCTCCAGCAGATTTCCCGTGTCCAGAAATCCGGTCAGCGAAATCCTCTGTTCCTTCGTCAACAGCAAAAGCTCATATGCAAGCTGCCTTGTTTTTCTGGATTCCAGCCAGGAAAGTATCAGCATACAGATACCAAACCCGCCCAGCGCCCAGATCCAAAACTGCCTCCACTGCCCCAATGTCGTCATCCCATAGCTTAAGATTCCACCCAGCACCATCATCGCCAGGTAAGCGGTACATAAATCCTTGCAGAAGCCCTTGAGGCTTTTCTGCGGAAACGCCGCCAGGATCATCAATGGGTTTAAGAGCAGGTGCGTGATAAGCTGGTACAAGGAGAAAAGGTGCAATCCATGAAAAAGCAAGATCGCTCTGGCAGCGCCCAATCCGAAGAAGAGCAGCACCGAGCCGGATGCGCCCAGGGCGGCAGAGAGCAATATACGCCAAAAGCGGCTTCTGCTTTTCTTTATGCTGCGCACCAAGGTAAGTACCAGCGTATCCATGGCAAAATTCGTTACCCAGAATACATCCGGGTAAAACACATACTTCACATGCTGTCCTCCTTTATGTAGGTTACCTTAAGTATAATTTTTTATGCCTGATTTTTTTGTCAAACGGGGGAATGATTTTGTATTTTTCATTTACAGATTGCGACAAAATGAATTCATGTCATAAAAATAAGACTATCGCGTCAGCAAGCGTTCTTCGAGCGACTTGTCACCAGGCGCTCGAAGAACACACTTAATGACGCTATGGTCTTTCTGCGAATACCGAAGCGCCAAACGCAGCTATTCACGGCACTTGATTGTCAAATATTCGGAAAAGGTATTTGCTGGCAACTTGCGTTTCTTTGCCAACATTTTTTCCCAAATACTGTTTCCATCGATTTCTGTTATTATTCCTTTTTTCAGAGCTTCCGTTAGGATCTGCCCCGTATCTATATGCTTCAAATTGTACTTTTTGATATATGGAGCAATATCTCTGTAATTATTACTTGCAAGAATTCCGTTATACGTTTTAGCCAGTGCAATTCCACCAGCCTCACCACGACCGATACTCTTTTGTCCCTTCTCGCCGCGCACAAGCGTAGCATACAATTTATATTCTTCAGTACCTGTATCAATTGTTTTTACCGATACATCTTTATTGGCGATCATTAGATCCGCCCGCTGCTTTATATGCGGAATACAAGGATTCGCCAGTTCTTGATAAACTGGTTCTGGCAACACAATTTTTCCGCCATAAAGTTCATGCAAAATATTTGTATCGTTAACCCACAAAAAAGCAGATAAACAATCTGTGTCAAAGTATAAATCGTTAGTCATTCAGATTAGCTTCCTCCTCGTCAAAATTGTATACTATATCTGCTCTGTATGCTTCCAACAAGAGTTCTTCCTTTTTTCCTTCTGAAATAAGGTTCTTTTCTGCCATCATCTCAACTTTTCGAATATATTCACCTGTTGTGAAATATTGTTTACTCTTATCTGTTGGAAAGTATAACTCTTTGCCATATCCTAATCTGGCCGCTACTGTAGAAACTGTAATGGCTTTATACTCATCAGCAACATCATTGCTGAGCAGATTATCATATACCAATCGATGAAGCATTGCCTGATGGCTTATTCGAAAAAATTGTTCCGCATCAATTACTTTTTCAAGATTCCATTTCATTCTATCATGCTCATATTCCTGTAATGCATCATATGGCATTAATAAATAGCTTGCAAATTGATCTGCTTCACGTTCTGATTCTGATTTATCACCATTCATACTCATATCGCAGATTACTCTCTTTATGTCTTCTTCATATAATACATGATACAATTCATGTGCCAAAGTAAATCTTTGTCTTCCATAAGAGGTTGTTGAATTTATGCAAATAACAATATCCTCATTTTCTTTTGTACACATACCGCTTATACGTGATGACATGGGATATTCAATTATCGTAATTTTCTTGCCTTTCCATCCATTAACGATAGCAAAAATATCGATCGGAGAATATCCATCTTCATTCCACATTCTTCGTGTTCTCAATGCTAATGAATTTAACTCCTGAGCTGTTCTCATAACTATTGGTCTCCTATCATTTCATTCATATAGCGAATGTTCATTACAATTTTATTAATCGCTGCTATACTCTCTAAATCTTCTGTCTGGATTCCATTCGAACGAAATGCAAAATTCAAGGGGATATAAGCGTCGTCTTCTCCCAGCAGATATGCAGCCGAGCATCCAAACAAGTTACATAGTCTTTCAATCAGCGTAACGTTCAGACT
>CAKSAI010000182.1 GCA_934434905.1 uncultured Lachnospiraceae bacterium
CGCCAAATCACCGGTAAAAAACCGGGAAGATCTCGCTCTGGCATACACGCCGGGCGTCGCAGAGCCCTGCAAAGAGATCGCTAAGGATCCGGATCTGGCATACACATACACCATGAAGGCCAACACCGTGGCCGTAGTCTCCGACGGCAGTGCCGTCCTGGGTCTTGGAAATATCGGGCCGCTGGCTGCCATGCCTGTGATGGAAGGAAAATGCGTGCTTTTCAAGGAATTCGGAGATGTCAACGCTGTCCCCATCTGCCTGGACACCCAGGACACCGAGGAGATCATCAAGGCTGTCACCTGGCTTGCCCCCGGCTTCGGCGGCATTAACCTGGAAGATATCTCTGCCCCCCGCTGCTTTGAGATCGAGCAGCGTTTAAAGGAGACACTGTCCATCCCGGTATTTCACGATGACCAGCACGGCACTGCCATCGTAGTGCTTGCCGGTATCATCAATGCGCTGAAGGTCACCGGTAAGAAGAAGGAGGATTGCCGCGTGGTGGTAAATGGCGCCGGTTCCGCCGGAGTAGCCATTACCAAGCTGCTCTTAACCTACGGATTTCCTCATGTAACCATGTGTGACCGTCTTGGCATCATCGGCCGGGATTACCCGGATCTAAACTGGATGCAGCAGGAAATGACCAAGACCACCAACCTGGAAAATAAAAGTGGTACCCTGGCCGATGCCATGAAGGGCGCAGACATCTTCGTAGGCGTATCCGCTCCGGGCATTGTCACCCCGGAAATGGTGTCCGCAATGAATAAGGATGCCATTCTATTCGCCATGGCCAACCCCGTGCCGGAGATCATGCCGGATCTGGCCAAGGCTGCCGGGGCAAGGATCGTCGGCACAGGCCGCAGCGACTTCCCCAACCAGATAAATAATGTAGTGGCATTCCCCGGAATCTTCAAGGGTGCTCTGGAGGGACGTGCCACACAGATCACCGAAGAGATGAAGCTGGCTGCTGCCGAAGCCATTGCAGCACTGGTTTCCCCGGAGGAGCTGAACGAGGACTTCATCATGCCACAGCCTTTTGACCCAAGAGTTGCCCAGGTAGTCAGCCAGGCTGTGAAGTCTCATATTGTAAAACAGGAGTAACGACCATGGCGGAAGCTTTAACGCAATACAAACTCATTATTTTATACATGCTGGACAAAGTGGATTTTCCCCTCACCAACACACAGATCTCCAATTTTATACTGGAGAAGGGATATACCAGCTATTTTACCCTGCAGCAGGCCATCAACGAACTGATCCTGGCTGAGCTGATCATCACGGAACCCACGCACAACAATACCTGCTACCACATCACCCCTGCAGGCCGGGAGACACTCTCCTACTTTCCGGACAAGATATCCGATGCCATCAAGAAGGACATCATTGCTTATTTTGAGAAAAACCGCATGGAATTGAAAAACGAAGTCCTTATCCTGGCGGATTACTACCGGACTACCGCGCGGGAATATGTGGCACGCTGCCAGATCAAGGATCGCGAGACACCGCTTCTGGATCTGAATATACGCGTGAATACAAAGGCGCAGGCAGAGGCTGTCTGCAGCAATTGGCGACGTCAGAACGAGGATGTTTATGAGTATCTGATGGATCTGCTGATGAAATAGAGATCTTTTATGCCGCAAAGAAGGGAGCCACTACAACAGCTCCCTTAACTTCTTCTTCGCATTTTCAATTCCCGTAAAATGAATTGCATGTATCCCCATATTTCGAGCCGCATTCACGTTGTCCAGACTGTCGTCCAGGAACACACATTCCTCCGGCTTCAACTGATATCGTTCCAGCAATGTCCGGTAGATCTCCGGCTCCGGCTTATTCAGCTTCACCTGCCAGGAGAACAGCGCTCCGTCCATCCGCTCTAAGAAGGTCAGCTTTTCCTTCGTCAGATCAAAGGTTCTCTTGGAATAGTTGGATAGAATGTAGCAGTGATATCCTTCTTCCTTGAGACCTCTTACCCACTCCTCCACGTAGGGATAACGCTCAATGGTATCTGCCGTATGATCCCAGAACAAGCGGATCTCCTTCTCCAGTCCGGGGGCATTGGCGATGAAGGAGGCAAGAATCTCCTCATCACTGATAAGACTCCGGTCATAATCACGCCATGCATCGGATCGCACTGTGGCATCCGCCAGTTTCTCAAAAATCTCGCCGGAGAATCCCAGCTCGTGCATCACTTTCTCCCAGCAGAAATCCGCAAGAACCATACCGACATCGAAAATTATATTTCTTATCATTTCTCTCTCCTCGTGTTACCGATAGATGATATCGTCCCGTCCCGGTCCGTTGGAGACCATGGTGATGGGGAATCCGATCTTCTCCTCGATAAACTCGATATATTTCCGGCAGTTTTCCGGCAGCTCCTCATAGGTCCGAATGCCGCGGATATCGCACTTCCAGCCCGGCAGCGTCGTAAGGATCGGCTTCGCCTTCTCAAGTCTGGCCGTAGTCGGGAAGTCCGTGGTGATCTCTCCATCGATCTCATAGGCGGTACACACCGGGATCTCATCGAGATATCCCAGCACATCCAGAACCGTAAAGGCCACATCCGTGGTACCCTGGATCCTGCAGCCGTACTTGCTTGCCACGCAGTCAAACCAGCCCATTCTTCTGGGCCGTCCGGTAGTGGCGCCGAACTCGCCGCCATCACCGCCTCTGCGCCGCAGCTCATCCGCTTCCTCTCCGAAGATCTCGCTGACAAAGGCTCCTGCTCCCACTGCGGAAGAATATGCCTTGCAGACGGTGATGATCTTGCCGATCTCATAGGGCGGAATTCCTGCACCGATGGCACCGTAGGCTGCCAGGGTGGAGGATGACGTTACCATGGGATAGATCCCGTGATCCGGATCCTTCAGGGAGCCAAGCTGGCCCTCCAGCAGGATGTTCTTTCCGGCCTTGATTGCATCGTAGAGATATGCGGAGGTATCGCAGACATAAGGCTCCGCCATCTTCCGATATCCTCTTAACTCCTCCATCAGATCCTCCGGCTTCAGCAGGGGCTTATGATACAGATGCTCGAAGAGCACATTCTTCAATTCACAGATACGCTCCACCTTTTCCTTCAGCAGCTCCTCGTCAAACAGCTCGCTGACCTGGAACCCGATCTTTGCATATTTATCCGAATAAAACGGCGCGATCCCGGACTTGGTGGAACCGAAGGACTTTCCGGCCAGACGCGCTTCCTCGTAAGAATCCAGAAGGATATGATAAGACATCACAATCTGTGCGCGGTCAGACACAAGAATCTTCGGTGCCGGCACACCCCGCTCCACGATGGACTGGATCTCCTTAAATAACAACGGAATATTCAGTGCCACGCCATTTCCGATAATACTGGTGGTATGATTATAAAAAACACCCGACGGCAACGTATGCAACGCAAATTTGCCATAATTGTTGACAATAGTGTGCCCCGCATTGGCTCCGCCCTGGAAACGCACGATAATATCCGCTTCCTTTGCCAGCATATCCGTAATCTTTCCTTTGCCTTCGTCGCCCCAGTTTGCTCCGACAATTGCTTTTACCATTTCTGAATCCTCCTCGTACTTCTGATTTTTCGTTTTCACACGTACTTAACCAGTATACACGGCTTTATTCCATAAGTAAAATCAATGTTTTTTATATTTATCATAATTAATTATTATGTATCATTTCCAAAAACTTCCGGGATGCCGCCGATTGGGGAATCCGCTCATCCGTGATGATACAGAACTCCCGCTTCGGAATCCTGCGGTCGAAGGTCAGCTCAAATAGCTCGCCCCGGTCAATATACTCCTGTGCGAACTCCCGCATCACGCTGGCAATCCCAAGCCCCCGGAGCGCAAACTGGATCAGCATATTGCTGGTAGCCAGCTCGAATTCCGGGTGCAGCTCCACATCCTGTTCCTTCAGAAAATGCTCCACATAGCTGCGGGTGGAGGTACTTCCCTCCAGGCACATGATGGGAAGCTTCTCCAGATCCTTATAGGACAAAAGCTTTCCCTTCAACTGCCAGAACAGGCTTCCCGCCACAAAAATATCCTCGATCTTCTTCACCGGCACCAGATTCCAAGGATGGCGGCTGTTCACCGGGGTGCTGACCACCCCAAAATCGATCCTGCCGTCCATCAGATGGCGGATCGTCTCCGGCGTGGGCGCATTGGTGACTGTCACCTTGATTCCGGGATACCTTCGATGAAACTGCTCCAGCCACGGGAGCAGATAAAACTGCAGGGTCATGTCGCTGGCGCCGATATGGATCTCACCCAGATCAAGATCCAGCATCTCCTGCACCTTCTGCTCCCCCTGCCGGATGTATTCATATCCTCTGGACACATAGGAATACAGAAGCTCTCCCTCCCGAGTCAGGCGAACGCCCTTCTTCATGCGCACGAACAAGGTCAGCTTCAACTGTCTCTCCAGGTTCTTGATGCTCTGGCTTACCGCCGGCTGGGAAAGCGCCAGCTCCTCTGCCGCCTGGGTGATCCCGCCGGATCTTGCCACATAATAAAATATTTTGTAATACTCCAGATTTACGTCCATAAATATTCCTCTTATCGTTTCCGTCAATCGTTTGCTTTTCCTTTGAACATAAGCTTCAACAGTTGTATCACCGGAAGGTTCAGTGCCGCCAGACCGTAAACGGTAAGCAGTTGCCGAAAGCTTAAGGCCGTCACTGCAAAGACCGGATGAAGCACCGGAACCAGCAGTACCAGGTTCAGCATCAAAAATCCGGCAAGGAAGGCAAACCACAGAAACTTGTTATTGTAAAAATTCCTTGTAAAAAGCACCGGACGCTCAGACTTGCAGTTAAAGCCATGCACCAGTCGTGACAGACACAGTGTTGCAAAGGCCATGGTGCTGGCAAGCCCCGGTCCGCCCGCTTTAAAGCCGATAAAATAGGCGCTGATGGTTGCCAGAGCGATTACAAGCCCCTCAACCAGTATCGTAACCATTACCGATCCTGTGAGCACGGATTCACCATGTCTCCTGGGCTTATCCATCATGACCTCCCCGGTATGGGGATCTAAGCCCAGCGCAATGGCCGGAAGCGAGTCTGTTAAAAGGTTGATGAACAGCAGATGTACCGCCGCGAAGGGCACCTCCGTCCCGGCCAGAAAGGTGATCAGCACCGCCAGGATCCCCGCCATATTGCCGGAGAGCAGAAATACAATGGATTTTCGGATATTCCGATAGACGTTTCTTCCGTTTTCCACCGCCTTGACAATGGTGGCAAAATTATCATCTGCAAGGATCATGGATGCCGCATCCTTAGCCACCTCTGTCCCGGTAATCCCCATGGCAACACCCACATCCGCCTGTTTTAAGGCAGGTGCGTCGTTGACACCGTCTCCTGTCATGGCAACGATATTTCCGCGCTGCTGCCAGGCCTTTACAATACGGATCTTATGCTCCGGCGACACCCTGGCATAGACAGCCACATCCTCCACCATATCCTTTAATTCCTCGTCGGTAAGCTTCTCCAGCTCTTCTCCGGTCACAGTACGCTTTCCTTCTGTCAGGATTCCGATCTCTCCGGCGATGGCCGAAGCTGTCACCGCATGATCCCCGGTGATCATGATGGGGCGTATCCCTGCTTTCTTACAATCCGCTACCGCCGCCTTAGATTCCTCTCTCGGCGGATCGATCATGGAACACATTCCCAGAAAAACCAGATTCTCCTCGTCCTTCTCGTAAATGCTGTCTTCCTCCATAGTCTTATAGCCGAAGGCCAGCACCCGCAGTCCCCGGCCGGAATATTCCTCGTTGGCTCTTAGGATCTCTGCTTTATCCCCCTCTGTGATGGAACGGATTCCCGTCCCTTCCAGGATACAGTCGGTTCTTGTCAGCAGCACATCCACGGCTCCCTTTGTTATCATAGTGACTCTATTTTCCCGCCGGTGCAGCGTACTCATCAGCTTCCGATCCGAGTCAAACGGAACCTCACCAATCCTTCTATACCCCGCCCGTATCTCCTCCGGGCTCTCTGCACCTTCCATCTTATTCAGCATATGAAGAAAGGCAAGCTCCGTCGGATCGCCAATGTCCTCGCCATTCACACTTGTCGCATCATTGCACAGCACACCTGCTGTCACCAAAAGCCGCTCCTGCTCCCGGTTCAGATCGGTTTTTTCTATCTTTTTACTGTTATGGGGCACATACAGATGAACGGCTGTCATACGGTTCTGGGTCAGCGTTCCGGTCTTATCGGAGCAGATTACAGAGACACTTCCTAAGCCCTCCACGGCGGAAAGCTTGCGGATAATGGCGTTTTCCCGCGACATTTTCCTGGTACCGAAGGCCAGGACGATGGTTACGATGGAGCTCAACGCCTCCGGGATCGCCGCCACTGCCAGGGCAACGGCAAAAAGAAATGCCTGCATGATGCTCTCGCCCCGCCAGACACTTAAGCCAAACAGCAATGCACATATGACAAGGATCAGAATGGATATTCTTTGTCCGAAGGCATCCATGCTCTGCTGTAAGGGTGTCTCATGCTCTTTGGTACTTTTCAGAAGGGCAGCAATTCTCCCAACCTCCGTCTCCATCCCGGTTGCGGTCACCACAACAGTCCCGC
>CAKSAI010000183.1 GCA_934434905.1 uncultured Lachnospiraceae bacterium
TGTACTCTGTCTTGTGGTAAACCGTGGAGCCAACAACCTCTACACGACCGGTGCTGAAGTTTCTCTGGAAGTTTGTGCAGTCGTCCTGCGCATCCCACAGACACCACTCGGCAAATGAGAAGAAGGAGAATGTCTTAGCCCTGTCGCTCTCATTTGTCAAAACCACCTGCTGTACTTCTCCGTCGTAATTCTGTGGTACGAAAAATGTTACTTCAGCCTTCAGGTCATTTTTCCTACCTGTGATAACGGTGTAACCCATACCATGACGGCACTCATAAGCATCCAGCTCTGTCTTAACCGGTGACCAGCCCGGATTCCAGATCGTACCGTTCTCATTGATGTAGAAATAACGACCGCCCATATCAATGGGAACATTGTTGTAGCGATAACGTGTGATCCTTCTAAGACGAGCGTCCTTGTAGAAGGAATATCCCCCGGCAGTGTTGGAGATCAAGGAGAAAAAACCCTGTGTGCCTAGATAATTAATCCATGGATATGGAGTTCTGGGCGAAGTAATGACGTACTCGCGATTTGCGTCATCAAAGTAACCGAATTTCATGTGCAGTACCATCCTTTCAAAAAACACTTTTTATTTAATATTATATATTATATATTAAAGATGGTAAAAGCACAATGAAAATCGCATATTAAAAATGTGTCTCAAAACTATCCCTTAGCCGTATAGGACGGCAGCGCATACTTGTGGGCATAGCTGTCGAATTCTGTCTGAAAGTCTGCGCTGTTTGATTTGGTGGCGCGCAGTGTTTCATGCAGGTTTAGATTGTGCTGTGCGGCGTCGATGACGCAGCCAGCGATGTTGGAGCAGTGGTCGGAGGTGCGCTCCAGCCCGGTGAGCAGATCGGAGAGGACAAAGCCGGCCTCAATGCTGCACGTACCTTGCTGCATCCGCAGAATATGGCGGGTGCGCATCCGTTCCTTGAGGGTGTCGATGACCTGTTCCAGCGGCTCCACCTGGGCGGCAACGGTCACATCCTGCTGACGGAAGCAGCGCAATGAGAGATCAAGAATCTCGTCGATGGCAGCGGCAAGCACCTGAAATTCGGCCGTCGCGCTTGCGGAGAAGGTCAGCCCCTTGTTTCGCAGCTCTTCGATGGATTCCAGCACATTGACTGCATGGTCGGAAATACGTTCAAAATCGCCGATGGATTTCAGCAGCGCGGTGGCTTCCTCGCTCTCCTCCTCGCCCATGCTCTGTGCGCTGAGTTTGACCAGGTAAGTGCCGAGGATGTCCTCGTAGTGGTCGCAGTGCTCCTCATCCTGACGAATGCTTTGTGCCAGCTCCGGCGTGTATTGTGAGACAGCCTTGAGAGAATCCTTCAGCGCCCGTACAGCGCAATCCGCCATCTCACAGGCAACCGTGCGGCTGCGTTGCAGGGCCATGGAGGGTGTTGCCAGCAGCCGATCGTCCAGCTCCACCGTCTGTTCCACGGTGTTTTTTTCAGGCACGAGACGGATTGCCAGCTTTTCCAGCAGCCCGCCTGCAGGCAGCAGAAGGGCGGTGCAGAGGATGTTGAATGCCGAGTGTGCGATGGCGATACCGGAGCGGGAGGCGGATTCATCCAACAGCACAGGTGCAAATATTGCCCGCACAAGGCAGAATAAAGTCAGCAGGACGGCCACGCCGATTACGTTGAACATCAGATGCACCACAGCAGCGCGGCGGGCGTTTTTGTTCGTGCCGATGGAGGACAGCAGCGCGGTCACCGTCGTGCCGATGTTCTGTCCCATGATGATGGGAATGGCGGCGGCATAGCTGACTGCACCGGTGGCGGAAAGCGCCTGTAAGATGCCAACCGAAGCGGAGCTGGACTGGATGATTCCGGTCAGCACCGCACCTGCCAGCACGCCCAGTATGGGATTCTTGAACGCGAGGAACAGGTTGGTAAACGCCGGAACCCCGGCCAGTCCTGACACAGCACCGCTCATGGTCTCCATGCCGAACATCAGCGTGGCGAAGCCTAGCAGGATCGTGCCGCTGTCCTTTTTCTTACTGCTCTTGCAGAACATATAGAAGATGATGCCGACCAGTGCCAGGATGGGCGTAAAGGAGGTTGGCTTTAAGAGGCGGATCCAGACGTTGCCGCTGTCAATATCGCCAAGGCTCAGAAGCCACGCAGTGACAGTCGTGCCGACGTTTGCACCCATGATGACGTTGATCGCCTGCCGCAGCGTCATAAGCCCTGAGTTGACGAAGCCTACCACCATGACGGTGGTGGCCGATGAGCTCTGAATGATGGCTGTCACACCAAGACCGGTGAGAAAGCCGATCAGCGGCTTGTCAGTCATCCGTTCCAGCAGAGTGCGGAGCTTGTTGCCCGCACGGCGCTCAAGTGCCTGTCCCATCAGGCTCATACCGAAGAGGAAGAGCGCCAGTCCCCCAACCATTGTCAGCACGTCAAAAATATCCATAATGATTCTCCATCCCTTTTGTATTTTTCGTTTTTCGTAATATTTAATGTAGCCTCAATCATATCCAGTGTAGCAAGGCTACGTAAAATCCAGTATCAGTTTTATGTAAAATACATGTAAAATAGGAGAAACAAAAAAGTTTCAGATATGTGGTTAAAACCACACAAAATACAAAGCGAGTATGCTATACTGTGTACAGAAATGAACGAGGAGGAATGAAAAATGGTTAGAAAGATTATTCACATAGACGAGGAGAAGTGCAATGGCTGCGGAATATGTGCAAGTGCCTGCCATGAAGGGGCGATCGATATCGTGGACGGTAAGGCAAAGCTGGTCCGGGAAAGCTTCTGTGACGGTTTGGGCGACTGCCTTCCGACCTGCCCGACAGGAGCCATCACGTTTGAAGAGCGGGAAGCGCCGGCATATGATGAGGCGGCAGTGAAGGAGAGCCAGAGAAGGAAAGCGCTGCATCCTGCGGGCGGCGGATGTCCCGGCTCAAGGTTTATGCAGCTTGGCAAAGAGGAAGCGAAGAATGAACCGGAGCAGGAGATGGCACAGAACTATCGTCCGGTATCGAGATTAAATCAATGGCCTTGCCAGATCAAGCTCCTTCCCACACAGGCTCCCTTTTTCGATGGGGCGAAGCTCTTAATCGCGGCTGATTGTACGGCTTACGCATACGCAAATATGCATGAAGATTTCATGAAGGGGAAGATCACCATGATCGGCTGCCCCAAGCTGGATGATGTGGATTACACCGATAAGCTGACAGAGATCATTCGGGATAACGATATTAAGAGCGTTACCATCGTACGGATGGAGGTGCCTTGCTGCGGCGGTCTGCAAAGAGCGGCGGAGAATGCGATACGTAATAGTGGGAAGTTCCTTCCGTGGCAGGTGGTGACAATTTCACGGGACGGTAAAATTCTCGGATAAATTTTATTATTTTTCTTTTTCCGCTTGCAGTTTTTCGCAATCGTGCTAAAATGGGCGAAAGAGAGTCAACGCGCGTGCGTGAAAGGAGAAAATCATGGCGGGAAATAAGACGAAAGAATTGACAGATGGTTCGCCGATGAAGCTGATCCTCGGCTTTGCCGTGCCGCTTTTGTTCGGTATGCTGTTCCAGCAGTTTTACAGCCTTATGGATACCATCATCGTGGGGCGCTACCTGGGTGTATCCGCGCTTGCTGCGGTAGGTGCCACCGGGAGTATCAACTTCCTCATTATCGGTTTCTGCCAGGGAATCTGTAACGGGTTCGGCCTGCCGGTTGCTCAGCGTTTCGGCGCCCGCGATTATGACGGTGTCCGCAAATATGTCGGCAATTCCGCCATATTGTCCGTCCTCATTGGCGGCGTGCTCACTGCGTTGACGGTGATTTTTTGCCGCCAGATCCTGATGATGATGCAGACACCGTCGGACATCATCGACCTGTCCTACGAGTATATCGTGGTTATTTTTGCAGGAATTCCCGCAATTATTCTATATAATATACTGTCTGCCTACCTGCGTTCTCTGGGAGATTCCATCACCCCGGTCATCTTCCTGATCCTGGCAGCAGTATTGAATATCGTACTGGATCTGTTCTTTATCATCAACCTGCACTGGGGTGTGTTTGGCGCGGCATTTGCCACCGTTCTGTCCCAGGCAGTCTCCGGTGTGCTATGCCTGATTGCTATTATAAAGAAATTTGACATCCTGCATCTTAAGCGTTCCGACTGGAGGCTGGATGCTTTCCATGTAAGGAATCTGCTGGTTATGGGGCTTCCCATGGGGCTGCAGTATTCCATCACCGCCATCGGAAGTGTCGTCCTGCAGGCGGCGGTCAACACCCTTGGCTCCGGTGCGGTGGCGGCTATGACGGCCGGCAGCCGTATCTCCATGTTTATGGTGTGTCCGTTCGATGCCCTGGGTTCTACCATGGCAACCTACGGCGGACAGAATGTGGGAGCCGGAAAGTATGACCGTCTGGCAAAGGGCATGAAATCGGCGATCATTCTTGCGGCGATTTATTCTGCAATGATTCTTGTGGTTGTCATGATCTTTGCCCGACCGCTGATCTATCTGTTTATCGATCCATCCGACACGGCAAATGTCGCACAGGTTGTGGCACGTGCAAGAGAATTCCTGCTCACCAACACCTGCTTCTACATGCTGTTGTCGCTGGTCAACATTGTGCGGTTCCTGATTCAGGGAATGGGATTTTCCGGCTTTGCTGTATTCGCCGGAGTTTTTGAAATGATTGCCCGTACACTGATCGGTCTGGTGTTTGTGCCGATCTTCGGCTTTACCGCAGCATGCTTTGCCAGCCCTCTGGCATGGCTTTTTGCAGACTGCTTCTTGATTCCTGCGTTCTTCCATTGCAGGAAGAAGCTGACGCAGCATGTAAGAAATGCATAATCGGATACGGAGGAGAAAATAATGGAATCCATAAGAGAACTGTTCAAAATAGGTTTCGGACCATCTTCGTCGCATACCATGGGGCCACAGAGAGCTGCTGTGAAAATACGGGAGCAATATCCAAGCGCAACGCGTTTTGAGGTTGATCTGTATGGATCCCTTGCATTGACCGGCAAGGGACATTTGACCGATTATATTATTAAAAAAACATTAGGTGAGGATACGGTTGTCCGCTTTAAAAATGACAGCCTGCCTTATCATCCCAATGGAATGCGGTTTTATGTATATCAGGATACTGAGCTGCTTGATACGGTCACGGCCTATTCTGTCGGTGGCGGGAGTGTTGAATATGAGGGGAGTCATCTTCAACAGGCAGAACAGGTTTATCCCCACAGGAAGTTAAAGGAGATCATTCATTATATAGAAGATAATGGGATTTCCTTCTATGAGTATGTTCTGAATTATGAGGATGAGCATTTTGAAGCTTATTTATATGAAGTTTTAGATGGAATGTTTGCCTGCGTTCAGAGTGGTCTGCACCAGGAGGGAGTTCTGCCCGGAAAGCTGGAACTAAAGCGGGTGGCCAAAAGCATGTATCAGCAGGCGATCAACACAAGAAGAGAGAGCGAGAGAGAACGGTTGCTGATTTCCAGCTATGCTTATGCGGTTGCGGAGGAGAATGCCTGCGGCCATCGGATCGTGACTGCCCCGACCTGCGGTGCCAGCGGCATTTTGCCTGCAGTTTTATATTATTGTTATAAGCAATTGGAAATACCGCACAAGGAGCTGGTGAAAGCATTGGCCGTAGCAGGACTTTTCGGAAATGTGATCAAGCAAAATGCGACCATATCCGGGGCGGATGGAGGCTGTCAGGCGGAAGTTGGAAGCGCATGCGCAATGGCGGCGGCTGCTTATGGCTGGATTCTGGAATTGAATAATTCGCTGATCGAATATGCTGCGGAAATGGGTCTTGAACATAATCTGGGGCTGACCTGTGATCCGGTAGGCGGATATGTGCAGATCCCCTGTATTGAGAGGAATGGATTTGGAGCGTTACGCGCGATCGATGCGGCAACCTATGCAAAACAGCTTGGATATTTAAGAAAAAATAAGGTTTCCTTTGATTCGATTGTCAATGTCATGAAGGAGACGGGAAAAGATCTGAATAGTGCGTATAAGGAGACCTCCCTGGGAGGTCTGGCGAAGGAGTTAGGCTTAAAGGATTGAGGCTGACTCCCGCCGAATCCGTACAAAAGCGCATAGAAACAGAACAAAAGTTCGAAAATGCTCTGTACATTCTTAAATTCTTCTGCTATAATATCCCGTAAGACGCGATGGATTCATAATGGAGGACACTTTCATGGATCATTTTGAGTTAGTATCAAAATATAAGCCAACGCTAATTATAGCTCACAACAAGACACTGGCGTCTCAGCTTTACGGAGGATTTAAAGAGCTTTTCCCGCATGATGCGGTAGAAAATATTGAATATAGCTAAATTTTGGTGATGAAGTGACGTGTTTTATGAATAATTAAAATAAGGGGGTAAACAGAAATGAAGCAGGAGCATGAGATTGTTTTATATCAGGTTGAAGGTACTAATATTTGTGTGAATGTGATGTTTAAAGAAGATACTTTTTGGATGACACAAAAAGCAATAGCAGAATTGTTTGATTGTACAACAGATAATATTTCTTTGCATTTAAGAAATATATACAAGGAAGAAGAATTAGAT
>CAKSAI010000184.1 GCA_934434905.1 uncultured Lachnospiraceae bacterium
TATCTGGGCAGGCGGAGTCTCTTAAGGATGTGCGGCTGACCAATCAGACAGGTGAAATATTATATTGCGGTGAGATTGGAAAAAATAGCGGAGAGTTGCCGTCTCTTTCGGATACGCCCCAAGTATTTGCCTTGTATGATACACCACGTATCCTGGTACCGGAGGGCGGTTATACATACCGGGGAGATATTGATAACGACGGATATGTGATAGAAGAGGATGTGCAGGATGTGTATCTGCTGCTGTGCGGCGGCGATGCCAGGAAGCTGCGCAGATTGTATGTGGAGCTCACCGGCAGGAATGAATTGGTAAGACTTGCCACATTGGGGGCCTGGGATTCAAGGTTTTATGAGTATAGCGAGGACAGCGCCAAAGGCATGATCCAGGAGTTCATTCGGCGTGATATCCCTCTGGACAATCTGGTATTGGATACAGACTGGCGTGCAGCCTCCGAGCGTGGAATTGGGTATGATATCAATACAACACTTTTCCCGGATATGAAAAGATTTATCGATTACGCCCACAGCAAAAATGTGGAGATTATGTTCAACGATCATCCGGAGCCGGTGGAGGGGGCGTCTTCCGTGCTGGATGGCGCAGAGGTAAAATATCGGGAGGAAAAACTGCAGGGACTGATGGAGCTTGGGCTGGATACCTGGTGGTATGACCGCAACTGGATCACCTCCCTGATCTCGCCAACCAAAGGCCTGGAGCCGGAGACCTGGGGACTAGCAATCTTCCATGATGTAACGGAGAATTTTTATAAGAAGCAGGCTGGTGATCGCGCGCCCATCCGCCCTGTGATTATGGGAAATATCAACAATATTGTAAACGGTAATTACCGCGGGATTCTGGATTCCGCTTCTCACCGTTATTCCATTCAGTGGACAGGGGACAACTGTTCCGACCGGGAATCCATTGGTAAAGATATGAAAAATCTGCTGAAAGCAGAAAACAATGCCATTGGATATGCCAACTTTGACTGCGGCGGCCATATGGGAAATCCTGACAAATATCTGTATCTGCGCTGGCTGCAGTGCGGGGCGCTTTCCCCTGTTTTGCGGCCTCACTGTACCAAGGGAATGGAGCGCTACCGGGAGCCGTGGGAATACGGCGATGAGGAGATTGTGGACATTTCCAGGGAATACTATAAGCTGCGTTATCGGCTGCTGCCGGTTCTTTATCGAAGTGCATATGAGAATTACGAGAGCGGAGCGCCCATCTTCCGAGCTCTGGGCTGGAATTATCCAGAGGATAGGAAGGCACTTGCCGTTGAGGACGAATTCATGATAGGAAATGATCTGCTTGCGGCGCCTATTTATGGCGGAAATTTTGAGAGGTTGCCCCGGACTTGCTATGCGGCGCCTGTAATGGCAGCTTTTTATAACGGAACGGTCTGGGAGGGGGAACCGCTTTGGGAGAATACCTATGACGCATTAAATTTGTACTTTGACCGTGTCTCTCCGGGTGAAAATGTGCCAGTATATGAATATTCCGCTATATTTGAGACGGAGCTTATGTGTGATGAGGATATGGATCTGATCGTGGAGGCCAATGACGGCTTGCTGGTGGAGATTGATGGCGCAAAGACTTATGAGAGCGTATTTCCCCATACCGCATTGCTGCAGTGCGTGGGAACGCTTCTGGCCGGGAAACGCCATACGGTGCGCATCAAATACTGTCAGTTCGACCATCCGGCCTGTGTATCGCTGTACTGCCGTCGGAAGACAGGTGACCTTTTAAGCCGCAGCGTCTATCTTCCCCGTGGAACATGGATGGATGTCTTTACTGGCACGATATATCAGGGAGAGACAAGCTGTAAAAAGGTATGTAATTATGCCGCTATGCCGCTTTTCGTGCGTTTGGGCAGTCTGATTCCTCTGGCAAAGGAGGCGCAGACAACGGCGGAGCAGAAGTGGGATACGCTGGCCCTTGATTTCTATCCGTCCAAGGAGGCGGAGGATACGGGTTATCTCTATGAGGATGACACGTTCACCACGGCATACAAAAAGGGCGCGTACCGTAAAACCCCGTATGAGGCCAAGTATGACGCGGATGAAAATCGCTTTGTAGTTGCGGTGGGAAAAGCCGAAGGAGAATTCCAGGGAGAAAAGTGCTTTTCTTCCAGAACGATCACACTGCGTTATCATATGCTGCCGGGGACAGAGCAAGTGGAACAAGTTCTCGTAAATGGTGAGGCGAGTGCGTTTACTGTTATAAAGAAGGAAGCCAGTGCTTTCCCGTTAAAGGAAAATGGTGCAGCGCCTGACCATGATATTTTGATCCTGCAGACAGCAGGTGATGTATCAGCAGAGACACGGGTGGAATTTGTCCTGGCGTAAGCCGCAGAATCATATTTGGAAGAAAAATTAGAGGAAGAAAATTATGACAGAAAGAATATTACCCGCATACCCCCTCTTTGTGAAGGATCCCAACTTTTCACTCTGGAGCGTGTCGGAAAGCTTGAATGAAAGCAACGTGCAAAGCTGGTGGGGAGCGGAGAAGAAGATATACGGTTTTATCCGAACGGAAAGAAAGACCTACTGCTTTTTGGGGAATGGAGCGGATTTTAAGAACTGTGGGGTACAAAATGCCCGCCAGACGTCACTTGCGGTGTCATCCTTTTCTACGGACTATGAGTTTACGGCAGGAAAGGTCCGGCTGAAGGTTCGGTTCGTTTCACCGCTGCCGCTGGAGGACCTTTTGCTCTTAGCCCTTCCGGTGTGCTATATGGACTATGAGATACAGGGAGATGAAAAGGCGGAGCTGTCGGTATTTGTCAACCGTCACATCGCCTATAATGACACGCCCTCCAATCAAAATACCGGCGTGCGGGGCGGTGTGATGGAATTAAGAGGCTTTGAGAGCGCCTTTCTGGGTCTTAAGCGTCAACTGCCCCTGTCCAACAACGGGGACAGCATCGGAGCGGATTGGGGTTATTATTATCTTTCCGGGGAGCAGGCGTATGTGCTGGATGAGCGGGATCTTGTGGCATATCTGGCAGGAGGATTTATTGTGTGCCCCATAGGATCTGAAGCAGATAAGGAACCTGAAGCTGGCAAGGGAGCTGATGCGGCCAAGGAAACGGAAAACGGGGCTGTAAAGGGCAGGCCCGAGTTCCTGAATACCGGGGAAGAACGGTATATGGGATCCTTCAACTGCGCCCGGAAGGGAGCGGTGATGCTGGGGTATGACGATCTTGTTTCCATTGATTATTTCGGAAGATTTTTGAAGGGGTATTATCTGGATAAACATACGATTACAGAGGCGTTGGAGTATGTTTACCACAACCGTGGTGCTATCGATGAGAAGCTTGCAGTCTTCGATCAGGACCTTAAGAAGCGGGCGGAACAGTATGGGCAGGCATATTATCATATTCTGTGCGGTTCGCTCCGGCAGAGCATCTCAGCTCACAAGCTGGTGAAGGATACGGAGGGCAACGTGTTGTTTTTATCCAAGGAAAACTGCTCCAACGGATGTATTGCCACGGTGGATGTGAGCTATCCCTCCATGCCCCTGTATCTTTTATACAACACAGAACTGGTGAAGGGGATGATGCGCCCGATCCTGAAATTTGCGGATATGCCTGTCTGGCCTTATGATTTTGCGCCCCATGACGTGGGCACTTATCCCGCCTGCTGCGGACAGGTGTATGGCCTAAATCTGGAAAAATCAAAATATCGGGGCAACCTTATGAAAAATGTAATGTACATCAGCCATGAGGAGACCCATTTCCCGCTGTATCTGCTGCCGGAAAATTTTGAAACCTACGCGCTGACCAATCAGATGCCGGTGGAGGAGTGCGCGAATATGCTGATCATGTTTTACGCCTGCTATCACCGTGACGGCGATACGGAATTTTTTAGAAGCAATACATCTCTTGCGGAAAAGTGGGTGGAATATCTGGTACAGTACGGGTTAAAGCCGGAGAATCAGCTCTGCACGGACGACTTTGCGGGTCATCTGAAGAATAATATCAACCTGGCCATCAAAGCCACCGTAGGCATCGCTGCCTATGCAGGGCTGACTGCAGCCATCGGAGCGGCACAGACCGGGGAGAAGTACAAAAGGATTGCCGAGGATTTTGCGGCGGAGATTACGGTATTCGGCGAAAGGCACGGCCATCTGCCCCTTACCTGGGATTCGGATGAGAGCACCTTTTCACTGAAATACAATCTGGCATTCGATAAGATCTGGAAGCTGGGCTTGTTTCCCCAGTCACTGCTGGAGCGTGAGGTGGACTGTTATCTGCAGAGACTGGAGCGGTACGGTGTGCCGCTGGACAGTCGTGCGGATTACACCAAGAGCGACTGGCTGATGTGGGCCGCAAGCCTTACCGATGACACAGAGAAGAAGAAAAAGCTGATCCGGGCGCTTGAGGCATTCCTGCGGGAGGCGCCGGAACGGATGCCCTTTGGGGACTGGTACGGAGCGAAGGACGGATTGTGTCCCAGCTTCCGCGCCCGCTCCGTTGTGGGGGGGTGCTTTGTACTTTTATTGTAAATGAAACAGGGCGATGATGGAGTTCAAGCCTGTCATCGTCCTTGCTTTATTGCTGTCTAGAACATAAAATACGTAACAGTTCAGCCCACGCCCATTACTCTGTATAAGTTTTTCTAAGCTCGCTGCCGCTCACTAAGAAAAGCTAGTATCGCAAAACCGTACCTTCGGTACTCTCCACTGCTTTCGCAGTTCCTTTTTGCTCATAAATGGGCATCTCCGCTCCGCTTCGGTCGGTGCTTAGCAAACGTCCACCGGACGTTTAGCACCCCTCAGACCGAGATATCGGTCTGGCTGAACTGTAGAAAATAAGAAAATATGCTTCCATCCATTGACAAATCCGGTATTTTATGCTAGTGTAGTTCATGTCGACAGGAAAATAAAAATAAGCCTGCCGAACCTACAAGGGCAAAAGGCCCGATATTTTCACATGTATTAGGAGGAAAAGCTTTTATGCAAGGAACTGTGAAGTGGTTTAACGCGAAAAAGGGTTATGGATTTATTTCCGATGCAGAGGGAAAGGATGTTTTCGTACATTTTTCCGCATTGAAGATGGATGGATTCAAAGAACTCAAGGATGGGGAAGCAGTGGAATTTGAAGTTGTGGAAGGCGATAAAGGACCTCAGGCTGCTAATGTAGTCCGCTTAGGATAATTCATCCAGAACAGCAGGGTTTTTCGTATATCAGTTTCTAAGATTACCCGGCAAGGATGAACGATAGAAAGAATACGAAATATAACCAGGAGGTTGTCTCTTATTCATGACGGTAGAGGCTCGCCGTGTGTGGCGCTTTTATTGTTCATGACGATGGAAGGCTACAGGCATTTCATCGCAGGGACAACCTCTTTGCCGTAATTGGCAGAATGGAGGAACCATGAATATTGAGAATTGCAAAGCATATGAACTGATAAAAGAAAAGCCACTGACGGATATCAAGTCAGAGGGCTATATTTTGTGTCATAAGAAGACCGGAGCGCGGGTCTGCCTGATCTCGAATGAGGATGCCAACAAGGTGTTTTGCATCGGCTTTCGGACGCCGTCGAGGGACAGCACCGGTGTGGCCCATATCGTAGAGCATACGGTTCTGTGCGGCTCGAAGAATTTCCCGGCCAAGGATCCCTTCGTGGAGCTGGTGAAGGGGTCGCTGAACACCTTCCTAAACGCCATGACCTATCCCGATAAGACGCTCTATCCGGTGGCAAGTGTGAATGATACGGATTTCCAGAACCTGATGCATGTTTATCTGGATGCTGTGTTTTATCCCAATATCTACCGCAGGGAGGAGATCTTCAAGCAGGAGGGCTGGCATTATGAGCTGGAGAGCGAGGAGGATCCCATTATTTTAAATGGTGTGGTATACAATGAGATGAAGGGAGCGTTTTCCTCTGCGGAGGAGGTGCTGGAGCGCCAGATAGTGAATTCCCTTTACCCGGACACCTCGTATCGCTATGAGTCCGGCGGCGACCCTGAGGTGATCCCGCAGTTGAGCTACCGGGATTTTCTGGATTTTCACAGCAGGTATTACCATCCATCCAATTCCTATATCTATCTGTATGGGGATATGGACATGGAAGAGAAGCTGAACTGGATCGATGAGACATATCTTAAGAACTATGAGTATCTTGCCATCGATTCCAGGATTCAGAGGCAGGAGCCCTTCACTAAGCCGGTTGAAGTGAAGCGGACATACTCCATAGCAAGCACCGATCCGATGGAGGACAATACCTACCTGTCCTGCAACTTCTCGGTAGATACGGTGTTGGATGAGCGGTTAAATATCGCCTTTGATATCCTGTCCTATGTGCTGCTGGGAGCACCGGGGGCGCCTGTGAAGAAGGCGCTTCTGGACGCAGGAATCGGCAAGGATGTCATGGGATCCTATGAGACGGATTTCTACCAGCCCGTTTTTTCAATCATTGCGAAAAATACCAATCCTGATAAAAAAGAGGAGTTTCTGGCTGTCATAGAGAAGGCCTTAAAGGAGCAGGTGAAGTCCGGCTTGAACAAGAAGTCGCTGCGAGCGGCCTTAAAC
>CAKSAI010000185.1 GCA_934434905.1 uncultured Lachnospiraceae bacterium
GTGTAACTGCATAGAGCAGAAAGATCAGAAAAATGATCCATGTAAACAAACCGTGTCTTTTAAAATGCTTCATTTGAATCTCCTTTCTTTTATCATCTCCACAGACTCGCAGATCAGCTTTCCTATGACCGCTCCGAATCCGTGATTACAGCTTGCATTTTCATCATAGAACTCCCAGATCGTTCCTGTCCGCTCCGCCATCTTTAAGAATCTCTCTTTACACTCCCCAAGAAGCAGCTCATACTCTCCCATGTTGTACAGCGCCAGCAACCGCAGGATTCCGCCGATAAACATGGCAGAAGGGCAGATCGTCCCTTTGTACCGGCTATTTCGGAAGCGATTCTTAAAGTCCTCATAGACCCCGGTTTCTTCCTCTGCAATCCGAAAGAAGGCGGCAAAGATCTGGCATAACTCACTGACATTGTCCGTCAGTTTCAGACCTCCTTCTGTCCGAACTGCATTATCTATAAATATCCCCTCATGATATGACATCTTCCGGATGCATTCCTTTAATGCTTCTGATCTTCGCAGCAGTTCTTCGTCCTGTAGCAGAACGCCTGCCGCACGCAGCGCCTCTGCATAGAGCATATTGGATGGAAAATTCACGCCCTCTGTAAAATCCGTTGCTTTACTCCACTCTACAAACACCCATCCTTCCAGATTCTCCAGCAAACCGTATTCATTCTCATATTTTCGGAAGAAATCCAGTATATCCAATATCCTCTGCCGATGAAGCGCTATAAATCCGCTATCCCCTGTTCTGTCCAGATAATCCTCCAATTCCAACACATACCATAAGATCCAGTTCGGAATATACGTATTCTTATCTCTGACGTTGGAAGGATAACACATGGGCATGATCCCCTTATGCTCAAACACCTCATTTTCATACAGCAGATAGTTCTCCAAAAAGTTTTTTTCCACTTTACTCTGTTTTGTGAAAAACCGCTCTGCCTTTCCCAGAAAATAGCTGTCGCAAAGCCATCCTGCCCGCTCTCTGGAAGGACAATCGGTAAAAATATCGTAAGCGTTCTGCGCGAATGTATTTTCAGCAGCCGCAACGATCGTACGAAGCTCCTTCTCCATGACGGGCATTTTAAAGCCTTCCACATCCGGATTCTCAATGCAAATGACAGACACAGCTTCTATTTCCGCTTCTCCGTCTATGATAAGCTGAATATATTTTGCTGAGTACACCTCCTGTGAATATAACGTGTAGTCTCCTTTTCCCAGATTCCATTTTATCCCATGTATGATCTGTTCCCGGTTAAAGCTGACATATCCGTCTATCAGAAGATCATCATACGTAAGCCACAATATTGTCTTTTTGGCAGCTTTAACTTTTATCTTGAATTTTCCGCAGTACACATGAGGAAATGCATAAACCAGAGTCCGCAGTCCGCGGTGCTTCTTGCTCTCTTCCGTCTTTGGCTCCCTGAACTCTGCCTCGTCATCCTTCGCCTCGTCGAAGCGGAAGGAAAGCAATTCCCGGCTCAATATGCAGTCACATTCACTCCTTGCGAAGCTGTCAAGCTCCGCCCCGGTATCAAGCAGTCTTGTCAATCCGTTCTCCCAGTTCTTCGGCGTCCCCCGGTATGCTGTACCACTCTTGATACACTCCGCAGCTCTTTCCGTATTATTGGAATATGAGACTCCTCGTTCCTGAATCCTCGGACATGCTGCACTCCTTGTTCCTATCCTCGGGAAATGGCTGCCTGCTATCCGCTTGCGGTCCTCTCTCATATCATAAACTTCCACAAACCCACGCTGGCTGGACATCCGTTCGACCCGGCATAACTTATCCGTCATCTTATAGCATTTGAAATCTGCTGTCTCCCTGATTACCTCCCCGTCCGCCAGGACGTTGGCTCCGAACAATGGGTTTTCCTTTGCAAAAGAAAGTGTACTGGTATGATTGGACTGCACATAAACAGCGACTTCATTTACTTCCTCTGTTAAATAGGAACTGATATCCAGTCTTTCGATACGGCTATATCTCTTTGCGGCACGACCGGGCCCATATGCTGCAAACTGTCCGTTGATGAACAGATTATAAACGTCCTTAGCAACGAGTACGATCTTTGCCTCTTCATACCTTCCGATGTGGCAGCAAAAACACAATTCAACATTCTGTTTTTCCTCAATATCCCCCCAAACCGTCTGCAAATTACCAGTTTTATCCATTGCGCCACTACCTTTTTTCGTGATTTTAACCATATATATCTAGATATCAGTGTATCATATCTGTGTTTTAAATGGTATAATAAAATTGTTTTGTTTTTGTATTATTTTGCCATTTTTATTGACGCCGATTTCAGAATGATTTATACTGAAGAAAACCACGTGGAAGGAGACTGAAAATGAGACAATTTTGCATCATATCCCCGGACAATTCCAACACCAATTTTCATTGTCGCTCTTATGAACGATACCATTACAAAGAAAATCTAACCGGACATTATCATATGCACTCCTTTTCCGAGATCTTCTTTGTCACAGAGGGAGATGGATTCTTTCTCCTGAAGGATAAAAAAATACCCATTCATCGCGGAATGGTCGTTATAAACAACGGCGATACCCTGCACACGGAGGCTTCGCATCCGGGCGCTGAACTGGAATACGCGGTACTGTGTGTTGAAAACTTATCATTTCTCTCAAGCAACAAGAAAGAAGAAAGCACTTTCTTCCTTGACTTCTCCAAAGATTATGACACGGTTTTTGATTTCATCCGACTGATCGAGTGGGAATGGAATGTGCGTGAGCCCTTCTGGCAGTGTGCACTGCAGACCGAGTTCAACCGTTTCATCCTGTTCGTCCTCCGGAAATCGAACCTTCTTGCGCTCCCTGTTCAGACTGCAAGCAGTCCAAACCCGCTTGCAAACGTTCACCTCTATCTGACTGCAAATTTCGGGGAAGATATTACACTGGACAAATTATCGGACATTTTTTGTATGAACAAGTATTATCTTGCCCATACCTTCAAGAAGATTTACGGAGACAGCATTATGCATACGTTAAATCAGATCCGGTGCCAGACCGCCAAAAACCTTCTGGAGTCCAGCAACTATCCGATCAATGAGATCTCAACCGTTGTCGGTTTTAACTCCTGTTCCTATTTTTCAAAGACATATCGGAAAATCTACGGGGAAACACCCATGCAGACAAGAAATTCTTATTTTAAAGAGAAAAGGTGATGTGGGTGGAGGCTATTGTAAAGGTTCCGATTTACAGCCGCCTCCACGCACATGCGCAAAACCAGTCGGCACAGCTGCCTGTCGCTGCTACGCAGCTTTTCGTTTTGCTTATGTGGGTGGAGGTTCCTGATTCCAGTCCCAGATAAACCAACAGGCAGTCTCCTACGAGCAAGCTCGTCAAGACCGCCTGTTGATCTATCTGTGTCTGTAAATCGGAACACTCTTAGTCATATAGGTGGCAGGCAACCACATGGCCATTTCCCATATCCTTGGCTATCGGCTCCACTTCTTTACACTTCTCCATGCACTGTGCACAGCGTGTGTGGAACTTACAGCCCTTGGGCGGGTTGGCCGGGGACGGAATATCGCCCTCCAGGATGATCCGATTCATCTTCACATCCGGGTCAGCCACCGGCACTGCAGAGAACAGTGCCTTCGTGTAGGGGTGCAGAGGCTGGGCAAAGATCTCCTCCTTGGAACCGGTCTCCACCATGCTCCCCAGGTACATAACTCCGATCCAGTCCGAGATATGCTCTACCACGGACAGGTCATGGGAGATAAACAGGTAGGTCAGCTGACGCTGCTCCTGCAGGTCCTTCATCAGGTTGATGATCTGCGCCTGGATGGACACATCCAGCGCGGATACCGGCTCGTCACAGACGATAAAGTCCGGATTTAAGGCCAGGGCTCTGGCAATACAGATACGCTGCCGCTGCCCGCCGGAAAATTCGTGAGGATAGCGGTCGATATAGTAAGGCCGCAGACCGCATTCCTTCATGATCTCCAAAACATAATCCTTGTACTCGTCCTTGGACACGATGTTGTGCTCACGCACCGCCTCGCCGATGATCTCACCCACCGGCATACGGGGATCCAGAGAGGAGAAAGGATCCTGGAAGATCATCTGCATCTTGGGACGCAGTGGCCGCAGCTCCTTCCGCTTCTTGGAACAGATGTCCTCACCGTTAATCCTCACCTGACCGGAGGTCGGCTCCGTTAAGCGTAGCATGGAGCGTCCGATGGTGGTCTTACCACAGCCGGATTCGCCCACCAGTCCGAAGGTCTGCCCCTTCTGGATGTTGAAGCTGACACCGTCCACAGCCCGCACATGTCCTACGGTTCTCTGTAAAAGGCCGGCTTTGATGGGGAAGTATTTTTTCAGATCTTTAACCTCAACAACATATTCCTTATCCATTACGCTTCCCCTCCTTCCTTCTTATTCTGGCGCAGATAACAGCTTACCTTGTGAGTCTCACTTAAGGCGATCAGTTCGGGATACGCACCCTCACAGGTCTCCATACAGAACTCACAGCGATTCTTGAAATAGCAGTGCTCCGGCAGGTTGATGGGGTTCGGCACATTTCCCGGAATGGAGTACAGCCGATCCACCTTCTGATTCATCATGGGACGCGACTTCATCAGGCCAATGGTATAGGGATGCGATGGATGATGGAAGATATCATCGGCAGTTCCCTGCTCCACGATACGTCCCGCGTACATTACCACCACATAATCCGCCATCTCCGCCACCACACCCAGGTCATGGGTGATCAGCATGATAGAGGCGTTGATCTTGTCCTTCAAGTCACGTAAGAGATCCAAGATCTGTGCCTGGATGGTCACATCCAGAGCCGTAGTGGGCTCGTCTGCAATGATCAGCGCCGGATCGCAGGCCAGAGCCATGGCGATCACTACACGCTGACGCATACCGCCGGACAGCTCATGAGGATAATTCTTTAAGATTCCTTCCCGGACGATTCCTACCAGCTTCAGTGTCTCCAGCGCTCTGGCTTCCACTTCCTTTTTGCTCATCTCCGGGTTGTGGAGGCTGATACATTCACACAGCTGGTTTCCGATGGTAAATACCGGATTCAGGGTCGTCATAGGCTCCTGGAAGATCATAGAGATCTCATTTCCCCGGATCTTCTCCATCTCCTTGATGCTGGCCTTAGCCAGATCTATGGCACGCCCGGTAGACTGCTGGTTGTAGCGGATATGTCCGCCGGCAATCTGTCCCTGGGGTCCCTGTAAGAGCCGCATAACAGACAGGCTTGTCACAGACTTACCGCATCCGGACTCTCCCACCACGCCGATGGTCTTTCCTCTTGGGATATCAAAGGTCACACCGTCCACAGCCTTCACGGTTCCCACATCGGTATAGAAATACGTCTTCAGATCGTCGAACTCGATAATGTTCTCCGGATCCTTCATGGTGGTGATATACTCGGACTCCGGCAGCCGCTTGTGGTGCATCATTTTATTGTACTCGCGATACTTCTTCGCGTTATATTTCTTGATTGCTCTTAAATCTTTCTTCTGCTCCTTGTTTGCCAAAGTTCTCACCTACCTTTTCATTTTTGGATCAAAGGCATCCCGCAGACCGTCGCCGATGAAGTTCCAGGCCAGCACGGTAAGGAGGATACAGATTCCCGGCGGAAGCCAGATATTGACATAATTCTTCAAAATAACAGAATTCTTTACTACATCCACCATATTTCCCCAGGAAGCATAGGGCCATGCGATACCAACGCCCAGGTAGCTCAGCGTGGATTCCGCCAGGATCACTCCGCCGATGTCCATAGTAGCGATCAGTATGATGATGGGCATAACATTGGGGATCAGATGCTTTAATATCTTCCTGGAGGTACGGATTCCGGTAGCCTCCGCTGCCTGCATGTACTCCAACTCACGCAGCGACAGGATCTGGCCTCGCACCTGCCTGGCAACACCTGCCCAGTAGAGGATACCCATAACACCCATGATCCACCAAATTCTCTGGGACGGCGGTATCTTCACAGCAAACATAACTGCCGAGAAGATCAGCATCAGCGGGATAAACGGGATACAGTTAAATATTTCCACCAGACGCATGATGATCATATCCACCACGCCGCCATAGTAACCTGCAATACCGCCTAACAACACACCGATTATAAGCTCAATGGCCACAACAATAAATCCCACAGTCAGCGATACACGGCCGCCATACATCAAACGCGTCAGGACATCACGGCCATCCGCATCCGTCCCCAGCCAGTGCTTAGAGGACATAGGCGCCTTAATATTCAAGGTCGTCTTATTGTCCGTACTGCTGGTACTTGATTGTACCTCTTCCGAATTCATACCGACTTCTTCGCCGTTCTCTTTGTTTATATAAAAGATCTCGTACTCCCCATAAGGACTGATAAAGGGTCCGATCACGCAGAACAAAACCATGACAATAATAATGCCCAGTCCTACACAGGCCAGCTTGTTGCGGAAAAAGCGCTTGGCAACCAGCTGTCCGGGAGTTAATATAACCTGATTTTTTTCGAATTCATCCTGTTCCTGTTG
>CAKSAI010000186.1 GCA_934434905.1 uncultured Lachnospiraceae bacterium
GGTCTACCGCGTGGAATATTTTATCAAAAAGCTCCGATATGCGGGCATTGCTGTCGGTTAATCCCAGAGTCTTAGCGGGCAGTGCTGGTCCGGCAGGGGCACAGAAATGAAAATGCCTGTATTCCCAGAAGCCCATATCTCCAGAATAGTACCGGTGAGGCAGCATGCAGTCCAGGATCAGAACGCTGCCCTTGCGGCATTCCAGCGTCTGGCCGTCAGAAAGCTCTACTATGGCATTGCCGTCTACCGTCAGGATACACTGGTAGCCAAGACGGTTGGAGCGCTGGGTAAAATGCTTCGCCCCTACGCGAAAGTGTCCTGCAACCGTCAGGTAGAAGGGCAGGGAGATAGCAGTCTGGTCAGGAATATAAGGAACAAGCAGGGAAAGCGCCTTTTCAGGATATGTACCCACATCTTCAAAGGTATTTTCAAACGTAATAAATTTAACTTCCAAAAAGTCCATATAGGAATTCAGATTTTCATTTTCACGCCAAAAAGGAACCATAGAAACACCTCCTATTGTTTTTTATTATAACAAAGTATTTCTGAATTATCCAGAACAAAAAAAAAGAAAACAGCATGGAATTGTTGCCGGAAATCTGTCCATAAATGCGATTTAAGGGAAAAACCATTTATTTAATTCCACTTCATTGCTATACTTATATCATGTTTTAATGGAAGAAAAGGAGATTTGGACGTATGGCACAATGGATATGGTACCCGGGAGATTTTGAGTTTTACCTGGGGTTAAAGGTGGCGTCTTCCAGGACAGAGCGAGGCGTGGTGATCACGCCCAACTGGCGTGTGGAGAGTTTCTATCACAATGTCCGGTTTGAGAAGAAGTTTTATCTGAAAGAAGATACCTATATTAAAATATACAGCACAGGAACCCAGAGTGTGACAATGGATCTGGACTGGTATTCCCATTATGATCCAGAGAAGGGGGTGTTTGTACCCAAGGGAGAGCATATCATCTGGGTCCATGTGTTCAATGGAAATGAGCTGCCGTCTATTTATATCGATTGTCCGGGGCTTGTCACTGACGGCAGCTGGCAGGTTACCTGTGACAATGTGAACCGGAAGCAGGTGGGATACTGGAACTTTACGGAGCTTACGGAGCCGCCCACAGCCTTCCGTCTGAGTCGGACGCCCATTGAGCCGGATTATGTTCAGACGTTGACGGATGGGAAGCTGTACGATTTCGGAAAAGAAACCATGGCGTTTGTGAAAGGAGAGGCGGTAAGCGGCAGCGGCGAGCTGGTCATATATTATGGCGAGTCCAGAGAGGAGGCCCTGGACACCGAGGAGTGCTGTATCTTTGAGCGTGTGACGGTGGCGGAGGGGTGCGATCGCTTTTATATATCAAGGTCCCAGGCCTTCCGATATCTCTATATTCCGGATGTGCCGGGGCTTACCGTCGGCCGTCTTGGCGCAGAGTACGAGTATCTTCCGGTTGAGAACAAGGGAGCGTTTCAGTCGGAGGATCCGCGGGTCAATCAGATTTACGATGTTTCGGTCCGAACCATGCACCTGACCACCAGAGAATTCTTTCTGGACGGGATCAAGCGGGATCGCTGGGTGTGGAGCGGGGATGCGACTCAGAGTTATCTGATCAATTATTATTCCTTCTTTGACAGCGACGTCTGCAAGCGGACCATGCGGCTAATCCGTGGAAAGGATCCGGTGACGACGCATTTCAACAGTATTCAGGATTACACGTTGTACTGGTTTATCAGTCTCTGGGAGTATTACCTGTATACCGGAGACAGGGATTTTATGCGGGAAATGTACCCAGCCGCCTGTTCCCTGATGGAGGACTTCTGTCTGCCCCAGACCGATGCGCGTGGATTTCTGATGGCAAAGCCCACCGATTGGGTGTTTATCGACTGGGCGGATATCCCGGATATGGATAAAGGCGATATCTCCTTTATCCAGCTGTTGTTTGCCTATGCGCTGAAGTCGCTTTCGGACATTTCCGGCGTGGTTGGAGAGAACGAGAGACAGGAGCGTTATAACCGTCTCTATTGCTCCTTGCGGGATGCGGTTTTTCGAACCTTCTGGAGTGAAGAGAGGGGGTGTTTTACCCATGGGCCTGCGGATGAGCCCCATGCCATCGTGACGCGGTACGCCAATATGTTTGCTGTGCTTCTGGGGTGTCTGGATGAAGAAAAGGAGCAGCGGGTCATCCGGTCGGTACTCTGCAATGAGGAGATTTATGAGATCACCACTCCTTATATGAAGTTCTACGAGCTTTTGGCGCTCTGCGAAGCAGGCCTGTTCGAGAAAACGGAACGCTATATCAAGTCCTACTGGGGCGGGATGCTGGACCAGGGCTGCACCAGCTTCTGGGAGAAATACAATCCGAAGAATGTGGGCGCGCAGCATGCTGAGATGTACGGCTTGAAATATGGCGTCAGCTTCTGTCATGCATGGGGAGCCGGGCCGGTGCTGCTGCTTGGAAAATATTATCTTGGTGTGAGGCCCACAGCGCCGGGATATGAGCGATTTGTGGTGGAACCCCATCTCATCGGAGGGGATAAGATCAGCGGAAGCGTTCCGGTGCCGGAGGGGAAGATTGTTGTTTCCATGAGTCTGGAACATGTTGCGGTGGAGAATCATTCCAGGGGCGTTGGAGAGCTTAGGATCGATGGAAGAAGTATTGTGATTCCTGCAGAAGGACGTGTTGCGATTGCGAGAGAGGTTTTGAAATAAAAATGGCCCCTCTGCCGGTACGGAATTGTGTACCGGCAGAGGGGCCAAAATTTTCTTCTTACTGAGTGATATCTGACTTGTCAGTCTCTTTTTTCTTATGCTTGCTTACCAGAAGGATGACTACGATAACGATCACAAGGACAGCTGCGATCCCGCCCAGTAAAAGCGTGATAGCAAGTGAGGACAGGCCGCTTTCTTCCGGTTCCGGTTCGGGCTCTGTCTTTGCTGGCGCATCTTCGATATCGCCAAGCTTGGAACCGCCGCCTGTGATGTTGGGCGCTTCCCCGGAGCTTGCAGGCGGTTCTGTCTGTTCAAGATGGGCAATTTTCAGATTGGAAAATTCATAGCCGTCCATTCCGCCCACGCCCAGATAGGTGTTCCCGGCATTCTCTCCCATATGCTTCTCCAGAGCAGAGGAAAAGTCTATGTTCGTATAGGGAACTCCATCAAATACCGGGAAGATACCGACGGATTTCTCAGAGAAGGAAAGCGTATGCACCGCCTCAAAATCAAAGTTCTCTATGGCGATCACAGCGTGTTCATAATCGTTGAACAGGGAAAGATTAAAGCCGCCTCCTGCTCGTTGCCAGAGGATAAGCTCGATCAGGCCGGAAGCTTTATTCTCCTCGGAAGTGTACAGGATCTTCCTGTCGTCAAAATCTAGACCGAAGGACATATAGGCCCACACTTCATTTGATATCCCATCGGTTGGATAAGCCTTGAAGGAGAACTGGATCTCCGTGGAAAGGATATCAAACTTATTGTCAAGCCGGGCCAGGGAGAATCCGCTGTCGCCGCGGCTTCCAATGGTATAGCCGTTCTCATTGTCACCGGACTTGTCGATCAATCCCGTTCTTGCATACCATTCTTCACAGTCGCCTGCGGCTGCGGAAGGAAAGGAAGGAAAAACAGATCCGGCAAGCAGGAGCAGAGAAAGCAGAAAACGGCATAGCATTACGCGTGTTCTTTTGTTCATTCTGAAAACCTCCTAATATTTTCTATGCTTTCATTTTATCGGGAGACGGTAGATAACTCAATAGGGGAAATTGCGGTAAAAGTGTTCATTGTTGCAAAAAAATTGAATCCCGGATAGAGAAAAGCCATTCGGCAAAAAGGCAATAATTGCCTGTGAATTTGCAATAATAAATATGGCAATATAGAGGCAGAGTTGTTATATTTAAGACATATAATATGCAAATAAACGAAGGAGGTTCGAGAAGATGAAGAATGTAAAGAGGGTAATATCCCTGATACTGGCGGTTGCTTTATCGCTGTCTCTTGTGGGATCGTCCACAGACGCGTTTTCCGTGTCTGCGGCAGGGGAGGATGATCTGATCGGCTGGGAAAAAGGAGATTTCAGTACGCTGACCGGGAATCCCGAGGATGGATGGAAGCTTTCTTTCGCAGGTGGAAACGATATGGTGCGTGGGAATTTTTACACGGCAAAAATAACTGCATCCAGATTACAGATAAAGCTGGATCTGTCAACTCTTGCGAGTGGAGGCGGTTTTTTCCTGCAGTTTGGCGACCAGAAATATACAGGCGGTACATGGAACGATACTGGAGTGGGATTTTATCTTAGCAAAAATGATGATACGACGCTGGAGATTCAAGGTTATGATGCCAGCAAATCATGGCCGGGTAGCCTGCTGAGCATACAGAAGATGGAGAACTTCGATTTCACAGCAACCCATATATTTGAATTTCAATATAAAAATGGAACGTGGAATGCGGTGATCGATGATATCATACTGGTAGGCGACCAGGTGCAGGCAGGGGTCGTAAAATTCATGGAAGGTATGGAATCAAAGGAAAAGACGGTAATCGGGATTCTGCCTAATTCAGGGACCACCTATGAGATCAGGAATATCAGCTTTGCACGGAACGATGAGAAGGATGATCTGACTGGATGGACGGTAGGAACAACATCAACGCTTTCCGGAAATTCCACAAAGGGCTGGAAACTTGAACTGGGCACCCACGATGGTACCAGCAGTGCATACCAGGCACAGATTGATGTTGCAAGGCTGCAGATGGGATTTGATTTGAGCGAGCTTGCCGATGATCACACGTTTATACTTGGATTTGGAGATAAGCAGACTGGATTTGGTGAAACAGAAAGTAATGTAATATATATTTTACTTGGGAAAAAAAGTAACTCTTCAATGGAATTGCAATGTTTTAAGAATAATCGTTTTTTGACAAATATATCGGTGGAGCTTGATTTGACTGTGCCGCATAAGATCGGACTGCAGAAATCGGGGAACAGTTGGGGGATAGCGCTCGATGGAGAAATAAGATATACGTCGGATGAAATCGGTCAATTTGTGGAAGCTATGGCCAGTGTTTCAAGCAATCGTACAAAAGTAACATTTACTCCATGGACAGCCGGTGACAAAACAGGTCTCATAAAAAATATTACCTTTGCAGATTTGGGGAGCTGGAGCTCAAAGGGCGATACCACGAAGCTCACAGGAAATCCAAAGGATGGGTGGCGGTTACAGGTGGTGGGAGATCCCTGGGGAGACAACCGGAATGCTGCCTATGAGCTGCGATTGATGTGACAAAGCTGCAGATACATTTTAATCTGTCCGAATTTACAATGGATCGGGCAGTAAGGATGAAGATCGGTTCAACGGGATTTGCACAGGGCATCGATCTGTACCTGGAAAGAGTGCAAGACAGTGTCCTGCGGATATATGGAATATATAGTGGTAAAATGGGGACAGTGGCAGACAAGACATTTGATTTTGCGGCAGACCATGTGTTGGAATTTGTAAGAGCCGGCGGTAAATGGGCGCTTGCCATCGATGGTGTTGCATGGCTGGAGGATGATTTCTATGGAACATTTATTGACAGCATGTCCGTTTCAGAGGGGAAAACTGTTGTAAGAATAAACGGGCATGCTGGTTGGAATGCGGAAGGTAACTATCCAACAATTGTGATCAATGGGATCAATTTTACCGAGAAACCGGCTTTGCTGAAAGGATATAGTGCGACCTTGGAAGGTATGATCGGCTACAATTATCATGTGAGTCTCAGCAAGGAACTGGCTGGTCGTAACGATGTATTTATGCATTTTGCCTATGGAGAAGGCATTACCCAGGATGTGCCAATGAATCCGGAAGCGTATAAGAAAGAGGGTGATGTTTATATTTTTACCTGCAAGCTTCCGGCCAAGCATATGGCGGATACGGTCACGGCACAGCTTTACGCAGGAGATGAGCTTGTGCGTGCATATCCGGGAGGTCAAACAGTGGCATATACCTCCTCTGTAAAGGAATATGCCGCGGGCGTGCTGAAACAATTAGAAACAGATAATACAGATACGTCGGCAGTGACAAAGACGTTGGTGAAAAACATGCTTCACTACGGCGCATATGCCCAGAAGTATTTTAGGTACAATACGGGGAATCTTGCGGATGCAGGGCTGGATGATTTGGTTGTATCAGATGTTACACAGGGGAGCTTTCAAACGGCGTTTGGACAAACAAATCTTAACGCAGATGGATTTGGTAAAATCGTAGGTTCTAATCTATATCTGAAATCAGAGACGGACTTGAAGGTATACATAGAGCTGGCTGAGGGAGTTGATGCAGACAAGCTTACCTTTACCTGTCAGGATAAATCGTCAGAACCGTTAAAGATTGGGAGATATACGAGAAATGGGAAAGAGTTGGTAACCGTTATCATTCCCAATATAGCAGCCCACGAGCTGAATAATGTCTGGGATATTACGGTTGTAAAGAAGGATGGTCAGACTTCAACGGGAACATGGAAGTACAGCGTATTTACATATGCTTATAAT
>CAKSAI010000187.1 GCA_934434905.1 uncultured Lachnospiraceae bacterium
CCGCCGCAGGAGAATGCGCAGCCTGCGTCCATCGACCTTACGGCACTGATCGAGCAGCTGCAAAAGTCGCCCGAGCTTGCTAATACTTTGGCTTCGATCATCGCAGGCCAAACAGCTTGCTAATGAGAAATTAGCAAATTTGCTAATTTCGTTAGCAAAACCGTGAAAATCGTTCGAATCCAATTAGCAAGGTTTTCGGAGGCAACAGCAAGGGCAAAACCCGACGGTTTTCAGAAATCCGCACCGAGGCAGCGTCAAAATAAAAAACGCTGTAAACCTCGTAAAATCAAGGCTTACAGCGGAATTTTTGGCGTCCCGGAAGGGATTTGAACCCCCGACACCCGCCTTAGGAGGGCGGTGCTCTATCCAGCTGAGCTACCGAGACATTTGCTAATTTTATGATCACTATTTATACTTCCGAGCCCCTCCTGGACTCGAACGACCTACCGCTTAGGAGGCGGTCGCTCTATCCTGCTGAGCTACGGAAACATATTATAAATTGTGGTATTTATCAAGAAAAACTTATTATCAGCTATTATCATTAGAACAAACTTCTGGGATCTGTGTTAAATTGTACTTGTTATCCGGATTCTTGTCAAGCCCCAAATTCAAGTGTTTCGTAGACCATTTTGTTTAAGTCTATATCGTCGCCGCACATACCATAAGCTGATACATCTCAATATCCCGGTATGACCCGAACTTCATCCCGACTTCTCGGATCGTCCCACAAAAGGTAAAGCCAAACTTCTGATGTAGCCGCACGCTGGCCTGATTGTCCGCAGTGATGACCGACACCACCGTATGTACATCCTCCATGGCCCTGGCCATGTCCAGAATATGCCCCATAAGTGCCGTCGCAACTCCCTTCCCGCGATGATCCGGCGCCACATAGATGGACAGCTCCACGGTGGTTTTATATGCCTCCTTGGGCCGATATGAGGAAAGGGTTGCGTAGCCGACAGCCTTTTTAGCCTCCTCCGCCACATAGAGCGGATGGTTGTCCACATTGTGCGCGTCAAACCAGCTCTGCCAGTCCTTCAATGTCTTCGGGAACAGATCCAGCGTGGATATCCCGTTTATTACTTCATAATTATAAATGTTCAGAAGCTCTTCCAAATCCTCTATTCTTGCTTTCCGGATATTCATATGCTTTCTTCCTTTTTCAATTTGATAAGAAAGTATAACTCTCTTTTATCCGTTTTTCAAGATAAGTTTTCATATTTTTTTTTGGGATTTTTCATAAAGCACTCTCCGTCCTTCATAAGTGTGTTCCCACTTTTTGTTATACCGGAAATACAAAAATCCTTGCAAATACCAGAAAATCAAGAGATTCCAGTATTTACAAGGAATTTAAAAAATGGAGCATACGGGATTCGAACCCGTGGCCTCCACAATGCCATTGTGGCGCGCTCCCAGCTGCGCTAATGCCCCTTGGAAATGATCCAAAAGCATTTTAACATAACTGTGAGGGCTTGTAAAGGAATTATTGAAAAAAATATAAATTTCAGTTAAGCCAGATCGATATCGGGACGCAGCCCCTTAAAACCAAATCCTGATCTCCGTACCCTTCCCAACCTCACTCGTCAACTGTATCTCCGCATTATGCTGTGCCACAATATGCTTCACGATAGCCAGTCCCAATCCGGTGCCTCCGCTCTGCTTGGAACGGCTCTTATCCACCCGGTAGAAGCGCTCAAACACCCGCTCCTGATGTTCCTTGCTGATGCCGATTCCGGTATCCTTCACCGACAGGAGCACCCTGGTGCCGTCCGGTCGGACAGTGACTACCACGCTGCCGCCCTTGTTGTTGTAGCGGATGGCATTGCTGCACAGGTTGTACAGCAACTCGTCGATCAGGTTCTTATTGGCAGATATCGTGCAATGCTCTCCCTCCAAATGAAGCGATATATCCATCTTCCTGGCCGAAAGCTCCACCAGATCCAGGCAGTTCTGCGCAGCCAGATACAGATCCAACTGCTCCACTTCGAAGGTATGGTCATTTTCGTCCAGCTCTGACAGCTTGATGATATCGTTGATCAGTGTCAACAGGCGTTGGGAATTGTGATGAATCTCTCCGGCAAACCGCTTGGTATCCCCAGCATTTGCCATACCGTTCTCAATCAGCTCCGCATAACCGGAAATAGCGGTAAGCGGTGTTTTCAGTTCATGAGATACATTCGCGGTAAATTCCTGACGCATTCTGGCATTGTCCAAAATGTTGATATGCTGCTCCTTGATGGTCCGCACAAACGGCTGCAGCTCGCTGTAGATATTATCTGTATTGATACCGTCCAGGTTGGCTGCTATCTTCTCGATAGGAACCAGCAAACGCTTTGTCAGAAAATAGGAGATCATCATACAGGTGCCGAGTACCACCACAGACAGGATAAACACTACCAATACCGTATTCCGCCAGAGCTGATAGATGCTTCCGGAATCCTTCCCGACACGCAGAATATTCCCGTTCGGAAGCTTGGTTGCATAATAAAATACATGAGCAGACACGGTATCCGAGGTACGAACCGCTCTTCCCTCTCCCTTCTCCAACGCAGCCTCAATCTCCGGCCGATTCTTATGATTCTCCATTCCCGCTGCTTCCACCTGGCTGTCGTACAAGACAACACCCTCTTCATTCACCAGCGTGATACGCAGATTCTCTGTCTCCTTATAACCTTCCAGCTTTCGGATATCCGTCCCATTGGTCCACGGACTGCCGGACACATCCACCGTGTTTTCCGACTGTTCAACATATTCTATCTGGCGGATAATATTCGCATACGCCTTCAGATCATCAAAGACCTGTTTTTTTAAGGTATCATAAAAAAGCAGCATGGAGACCATCGCCGTTATCACGATGGCAGCAGCAGCGATCGCCATGAACTGCACATTGATCCTTTTTCTCATACTGTTTCTTTTTCCCATGATTCTATCCTCATATCCACAATATGATCGTGATAATACATTTTATCCACATATCATTCACCTTTTTGTGGATTATCTGCCTCATCATCTATCCGATAGCCCACATTTCGCACCGTCTTGATCACGCTTCCGGCATCACCCAGCTTCTGCCGCAGTGTCTTGATGTGCATGTCCACGGTTCGGCTCTCCCCTTCATATTCGAAGCCCCAGACCTTGTCCATGATCTTCTCCCGGCTCAGCACAATACCCCGATTAGAGATCAGAAGCTTCAGAAGCTCGAACTCCTTGTAGGTCAATTCGCACACCTGCCCGTTCACTGTAACGGAACGCTTGTCCGTATCCAGCACAATCCCGCCGAGGACAAGCACCGCCGGATTCGCGGCATCCTCCGTTCTCCGAAGAAGCGCCTTCACCCTGGAGATCAACTCCATGACACCAAAAGGCTTCGTGATATAGTCGTCCGCTCCCAGATCCAGACCCTTCACCTTGTCAAGCTCCGTGGACTTGGCGGTCACCATAATGATCGGGACTTTTCTGGTCGCTTTATTTTTTCGCAGATTTGCAAGAATATCAAGGCCATCCTCCTTGGGGAGCATAATGTCCAGCAGGATCAGATTCGGTGCCTTCTTCTCAATGGCCCGATACATGTCGCGGCCGCATTCAAACTCCATAACGTCAAAGCCGCTGTTCTTCAGCGCATAGCGCTCGATCTCGCGGATGTTTATATCATCCTCTACAATATAAATAAGTGACATATGAATTCCTCCTAGTATTATGGTTTCTGTAGTGTCTTCTTCTCCTTTAGCTGTCCATTGACCCATTCCCGCAGCAGGCTGTAGAGTACAGACATGAGCGGAATGAAGATCAGCATGCCCGCTACGCCCATAAGACTGCCTCCCACCGTCACCGCGAAAAGTACCCACATAGAGGGCAGACCCACGGAATTCCCCACCACATGGGGATAGATCAGATTGCCCTCGATCTGCTGCAGCACCAGGAACAGGATCACGAAGGTCAACGCCTGCATGGGATTCACCATCAGGATCAGAAAAGCTCCAACGAAGCACCCCACGAAGGCTCCCACGATGGGAATCAGCGCTGTCACCGCGATGACTACGCCCACCAGCAGGGCATAGGGGAAGCGGAACAGACTCATAGTCACGAAGAACATGGTTCCCAGGATCAACGCCTCAATACACTGTCCTGTGATGAACCTGGCAAAAGTAAAATAAGATAAGCTGCATATCCGGCAGATCTTTTCCACCGTCTTCTCGTTCCAGACCGCCTTAATCAACTTGGTAAGCTGACGGGACAGATTCTCCTTCTGCATAAGTATATAGATGGAAAATATGAAGGCGATAAAAAAGGTCGTCACCGAATTCACCACCGCCATAGTGGCATTCATGGTGACGGAAAGCACGTTTCCGGCCCCATTTAATGCAAAGTCCTTCATGCCGCTCACCCATTTCGTCCAGTCCAATTCCATGGAACTGATAAATCCCGCAATAGCGCCATCCCCGGAAAAAACATTCTCCAGCCAGACCTGGGCCTTGGGAAGAAAGTCTGTCATAGCTTCCCCAATGCTCTCAAAGGTTTTCGTCAGTTGCGGCACCAGCACGACGACAACAACTGCCAGGATCAGCACGATACACAAAAGCGTCAGGACAAGGCTTAGAGGCCTTGCCAGAGCGCGCAGGAGCTTTCTATACTTCTTAGTCGGCTGCTCCTCATCAACTTTCGGAAACAGCTTCCTCTCAAAAAACGACATGGGTATATTCAGACAGAAAGCCATAGCTCCACCCAACACAAACGGGAAGCATACACCCCAGATAAAACCCAGCCATTTTATAACAGCCGAAAAATTTAGCAACAGTGCAAACAAAATCACCGTGAAGGTGATGATGCCTAATATTTTTTTCACGTTTTTCTTATTTAGGTCCATGGAATGCTCCTTCGCGTCTTTCTTTCATCATACCAGTTTTCCTGCGATTAAGCAAAACCTTTCTACCTTTGTAAAAAAATTTTTACATAATCTCTTGACAAATCGGGATATACCTGCTTATAATGTGCATAGTTTCAACATAATCCAAAGGCAATGAAGGGAACAAGTAGCTGCAGGCGGAACGTACAGAAAGTAACCGGCTGATGAGAGGTGCACAGACAAACCCGCAGTGAATACATCCCCAAGCTTCACACCGAACTCTACGAGACAGTAGGCTGTGACGGAATGCGACCGTTACTGTGCAGGAGTGCTGACAGGCACTTGCTAAGGCAGATGATGTGAGTTATCTGCGAATGAAGGTGGTAACACGGGATTTTACTCTCGTCCTTTTTAAGGACGGGGGTTTTCTTTTGTCTTGGAATTAAATACTAGGAGGAATCAAAATGACAATCTATGACGAACTTGTGGCCAGAGGACTGATCGCCCAGGTCACCGACGAAGAAGAGATCAAGGAACTCATTAACAATGGGAAAGCCGTATTCTACATCGGCTTCGACCCAACCGCAGACAGCCTTCATGTAGGACATTTCATGGCGCTGTGCCTGATGAAGCGTCTCCAGATGGCCGGCAATAAGCCTATCGCCCTGCTTGGCGGCGGCACCGGCATGATCGGCGACCCCTCCGGCCGCAGCGATATGCGCCAGATGATGACTGTGGAGACCATCCAGCACAACTGCGACTGCTTCAAGAAGCAGATGAGCAGATTCATTGATTTTTCAGATGGAAAAGCTCTGATGGTGAACAATGCAGACTGGCTGATGGACTTGAACTACATCGATGTGCTCCGTGAAGTAGGTCCTCACTTCTCCGTAAACCGTATGCTGACAGCCGAGTGCTACAAGCAGCGTATGGAGAAGGGCTTGAGCTTTCTGGAATTCAACTACATGATCATGCAGAGCTACGACTTCTACGCACTCTTCCAGAAGTACGGCTGCAACATGCAGTTTGGCGGCGATGACCAGTGGAGCAACATGCTGGGCGGAACAGAGCTTATCCGCCGGAAGCTTGGTAAGGACGCCTACGCCATGACCATTACTCTGCTCCTGAATTCCGAGGGCAAGAAGATGGGTAAGACACAGTCCGGCGCCGTTTGGCTGGATCCCAACAAGACCTCTCCCTTTGAGTTCTACCAGTACTGGCGGAACGTGGCAGATGCGGACGTATTGAAGTGCATCCGTATGCTGACCTTCCTGCCCCTGGAGGAAATCGATAAAATGGACAGTTGGGAAGGCGCACAGTTGAATACCGCTAAGGAAATCCTGGCATTCGAATTAACCAAGCTGGTACATGGCGAAGAGGAAGCCACGAAAGCACAGGAAGCTGCACGGGCGCTTTTCTCCAGCGGAAATGCTGCAAATATGCCCACAGCAGAACTGGAAGAATCCGACTTCACGGACGGATCCATCGACATTCTCACTCTCCTGGTGAAATCCGGGCTGGTTCCCACCAAATCGGAAGCACGCCGGGCGGTAGAGCAGGGCGGCGTGTCCGTAGATGGCGAGAAAATTGCCGATATTAAGGCTGTTCTTAACGCTGCGCAATTTGGCGGCGAAGGAATCGTGCTGAAA
>CAKSAI010000188.1 GCA_934434905.1 uncultured Lachnospiraceae bacterium
CTGCACGACTCACCGCTCGTTTTCTCGTCATATCAAACTTTACGTACTCCTTTATTTCCTCTGAATTTTCACATAGCCACTCCACCGTGCTTCGTTGGATTTCTTCATTATTTTCTAATGAGGTTAATGATGCCTTTACCATATAGTTATAAATATAATTTTCAATAACACTATAATATTTTTCTTTTAAATTTTCAATTTGTTTTATTGTTTCTTTTTGATACAAAAAGCCCTTCCGAGTTGGAATCCAGAATTCATTTCCGGCGCTTGAAAGAATCAAAGAAATCTCAAGAAAATCATACCCCTGAATAGCAAATATAGAAGTTTCTTTTATGTATTCACCACATATTTCAGCAGCATTTAAAACTTTTCCCGCTTGCAAGTTGTTGTTTACATATTCAACCATTTCCCAGAACTTTTCAATAGAATCTTTCAGCTCGTGATTTGGTCCCATTAATGATTCATATGCATAGTAATTTAATCTCCATCGTTGATCATATTGAATAGTTCTAAATTTTCCTTCAAGTTTTTTATCAACATCTTCAACTTCAGGTATGGTAGAGACTGCATGTCTAATTCGCATCAAAGATCGATTCGCAATTTCTAACGAATCTAAAAGCAGTCGGATTTGAATTCTTTTTTCTTTCCGGTCACGTTCCAAATCTTTCAAGTATAAGAAGTACCCTAAACAAAATGCTCCGACAAATGATATATAATCTCCACTGAATGCTAAAACATCCGCCCTTGTTATTTCCTTATTTCCTTGAAAACGGAAGAGCGATAGAAACAAAAATATCACTATAAGAACAGCAACCGGCACAAAAGGTAGCAGAAGCCAATTCAAATGTTCTTTAATCCATCTAAATGAAAACGGCGCCAATGATACAATAAATATAATGCCTACATATGCAGCACAAAAAAGAATTGAAAAAATAACAGTTTGCTTTAAAGACATGTGAAACACTTTCGGCAAAATTAAAATTACCAAATACAATAGCGCTAATTTTATTAGCGACTTTAATGATATCTCCAAGCGAAAGATTTTAACTTTTGTCTTCTCGAAATAATCTTTTATACGTTTTAGCACTTACTCAATATCCTCCTCATCTTCATCCATAAAACTAAGCGTCTTTAGATTTATTTGGCACGCTTTTTCTTGTTAGACACCTTTTCAATACAGCAAAAATCAGGTCATCAATCAAGATTACATTAAGCAACAAAGTTGTTTTCCATGCAAAATCAATTTAATCCTACATAACAAACGCTTATGCTCATATCATCCATCGACCCATTTTTTCTAGCTTGCTCTATCAGTTTTTTACAGAATTTCACCCTATCGTTTTCTGTACAATAAATATCTTCCATTTCGTCAAGACTTACATAATCGTGAATTCCATCCGATGTGAGAATCAGCGCATCCAGTCCAGAAGCATCAATCTGTTTCAATTTCAGCAAAGCCGGATTCCCTGCACCAAAACATGCGGTGATTTCATTTTTACGATTGAAGGATTCCGCAGTTGAAGCGTCCAGTTGCCCTGTTGCCAGCAGGTATTCCAGCGTGGTATCATCCCGTGTCAATTGCTTTAGGTATTTTCCGTTGACTACCGCATACACTCGCGTATTGCCCACATAAGTTATTTTTGCAGAATCCTCGGTAAAGTCCACCATGGCCAATGTTGTTGCCATCCCAGCAAGGGCTTCATACGTCCGTGAGCGTTCAATCAGTTTTCGATTGATTTCCGTCAAATTTTCAATCGTGTGGTCACATTTTCCCAGTTCCTCCGCAACGAACTGGGATGCCACCGCCCCGGCATTATTTCCACCAACACCATCTGCAACCGCTACAAAGCCCTCTGTGCATTCACATTCATGTATGCCCACAGACAGAATACTCTGATTCAAAACCACTCTGTCCTCATTCTGGACTTTCTGTACGCCCTTTCGAGTTGCCGCATAGATTTTCATGGTTTCACCTCAGGAACATTTCAACTCCGGTGGCAGAGCATCCGCTTGGATCTCATCAATTTTCAGGGTGGCATCCCCAAAGATCTCGTGGTCGAAAAGATAGCGTGCCAGCGGGTTGATCAGGAAGTTTTCGACAATATTGCCAATGCCACGGCCACCGTTTGACAGGTTCGCCAGCGCCTTTTCTTCCAGCGTCCGATAGGCTGCATCCGACAAGGACACCGTAATGCGCTTTTCGCTTTGAAGATTACGGATGATCTTATCCACCTGCGATTTCAGGATACGAACTGCAACTTCCGGACGGATATAATCGAACACAACAATATTTTCACCGATACGATTCAAAATTTCCGGGCGGCCTAAATCCAGCTTGAAATAATTTTCAATAGCATCCCGGACACGCACAGACATCTCCTGATACGGCATATCGCTAGTCACATTGGCTTCCCGTGTGCCATCTGAGCCGCGCGTATAAATACCAAGATTACTGGTAAATATGATGATCGTTTCCGAAAAATAGACAGTATTGCCCTGTCCATCGGTCATGCGGCCATCTTCCAGAATCTGAAGGAACTTATCCAGAATCGAGGGATGAGCCTTTTCAATTTCGTCAAACAGCAGGATAGAGAACGGATTCTTTTTTACGGCATTTGTGAGCTGGCCACCGGCTTCATAACCAACATAACCCGGAGGCGCACCGAGCAGCTTCTGGTCGCTGTGGCTCTGGGAATATTCGCTCATGTCAAAACGAATGCAGCAGCTCTCGTCCCCGAACAGAAGTTCTGCCAATGTTTTGGCTGTTTCTGTTTTGCCCGTACCAGTAGGACCTGCGTAAAACAGGACACCCTTCGGGCGGCTATGCGAAGAACCCTGCAAGCCGGACATTCCCGTGATGGCGCGTTTGATAACATCCAGCGTTTTGGAGATGGCATAGTCCTGCCCCTTCACACGGGCTTCAAAAGTCGCTTTTGCATTTTTGATTTCTTCCAACTGCAAGGTCTTCCAAGGATTCTCCTTGATGCCGTACTTATACAGGTCGATGACATCGCACATATCCCGCACCGCAATGCACTCATTTTTGCAAAGTCTACGCAGACCGTTGATTTCCGTGAAGCTGAAACCATCGGTCAGCGCCACAAATCGATCCTGAATCTTTTCCAGTTCCTCCGGGTATGCGGCATAATACTCTTTTTCTGCCTCATAAATATCTTTTGCAAAGAAGCTGGGGAAGTTTGCACCCTTCACTAGTGCTTCGCGTTCTTCTCTGGATGGGTATGTAACTGTAATCGTTTTGACATTGGGATTTTGCAGATAGAACCATGCTGGCAGATCGTTCGTTTTGTTCACGATCAGCACCAGCAGATTTTTCAGGATGCTGCCGCTTTCTGTCCGCACATCCTTCGCTTCCAAAGACGCTTGTAGCAACAGAGTAAAACTGTCCACTTCGCTCTGATCCATATTATCCGGTTTCACGATATACCGGGATGCAAAGTTCATGATAATAACAGATGCTTCCCGGTTCTGGGTCAGTGCGGAGTAGGCAATATCCGAAGCGGTGTTATTCCTGCCCTTAAAAGTGCACTTGATCGTATGATTATCGACAGGGGCATTCACCAGCTTTGCAAAGGCTTTGGTGTATTCTTCCTCGCAATTATTGTAAAAGCCGCGCAGACTATCGTAAAAGATAATATTCTGGTATCCGGAATCCTTGAAAAAGAAATGCAGATACTCCGACAGGCGCAAAATGCTCCCCTTCGGGGTACTTCCTTCCTGCGGATACTGGTATGAATCCAGCACATCGCCCTCTAAAATCAGCAAAGGCTTTATTTTTGAAAAAATCTCAAGTTCTTTGTGCCATTTTGAAATATAGTCGCTCATTTTGATTCCTCACATTGAACTGCTTTTCTGCTCGTATACCGCTTTCATTGCATATAAAAGACCGTATACCTGCCTTCTATATATCGCATTCAGTACTCGACCTAGCTGTTCTAGCAAAATTTCTCTTTTTACCACAGGTACTTCTGCTATCTTATCAATACTCTTTGAAACCCTAGCATCAATTTCTGCTTTTTCTGCAAGCAACTGCCTTTTCTTTCTCTGTTGCTGTTCGATATTCAGTTTCGTCTTATCGGAGACTGCATTTATAAGTTGGGCTATTAGTAGTGCGTTTTCCTGTTGTTCAAGAACTCGATTTATTTCAATGGAACGATTGATGTCTGCTCCCACTGGCGAACGCTCAATGCTCGTCATCACAGCAATCATTTTTTCCAACTGTTGTATCCTTTTTCGCAAACACCTGTTCTCGTTCTGAAGTTTTTCGATTTCATTCATAGACGTACACCTTTATACATTCTAAATTCCACTAAGTGCCTTGACGGGAATTCCTTTTTCATTTGCATTTTTTAGGATATCACTACCAGCCAGACAATATATAAAAGTTCCTTTTCGTGGAAAACTTTCTCCTAATTTTGTTTTCAATCCCAACACAACCACTGTTGTGCCAAAATTAAACGAATCCTCAATGATCTGAACATTTTCAGGAATTATAACCCTTTGGATCTTTGTCCACGAAAATGCTCCTAAGCCAATTTTCATAAGTTGTTTATTAAGAATAGCTTTCTCCATCTGATAACATCCGTTAAAGCATCTATCCTCAATTGTCTGCAATCCGTCCGGCATTACAAGTTCACGAACATTTGTACTAGCAAAGCATGCCTTTTCAAGCACTTCTAATGCATCTGGCAATTTAACAACTTCCAAATCACTACAGTTTTCAAAAGCACTCTCTTTGATACATGTGATCCATTTAGGCAAAATAGCCTTTTTGAATTTCATATTTTTGAACGCAGCACGCCCTATGGATACAACTGGTTTTCCATTTATTTCTTCCGGGACAAACAATTCTTCTTCCGGTATATACTTCTTAATCCCCTGAATCTCCACGCCGCCGGGAACATCCCGATAAGTAAACTGCTCTGCCAGATCATCCTCGGCAGGTGCACTCTGGGCAGACGCCCGGATAGCTTCCTCAATTCTGGAATCCATCGCCGCTTTTTCTGCGGTCAGTTGATCAATGACCTGCTGCTGGGCATCCGCATTCAGTTTTTGAGTACCTACCGCCGCATTGACAAGTTTGCTTGCGGCTAATGCGCGCTGCCGCTGGGCGATATACTGAGCTATCTCACCAGACTTATTTATATCTGCAAGGGTGGCAAACGTATCCTCCAGATACTTCACACGCTTTTCCAGCGCTTCGATTTTTGCGGTAAGTTCAGTATATTCGCTCATGTTGACCTCCTGCATCGTTCAAAAAGAGAACTCTTTTTTGTGGATTCCAACCGACACCACCGTATCGCCCACAGTAAAGTTTTGAATCTGGTTCTGCCCGTTTTCCAAATAGTTTGTGTACTTTGCTCTTAGTTGCTTTTCCAAAATCAGGATATTCTGGTTGTCCGACCCACGGAGAAAGCACCCGTTGTTTCGTTCCTGAAGATATGGCCCATCGATCAAAACAGAAATCCCAGTCAAATCTTTTCCAGCCAGTTCATCGAATATATAGCCGGTATATACCAGCATATCCGGGCTGATAGTTTTAAGTTCCTGAATCAGCTTCATGCAGGCATCAAATTGAAAAAGCGGATCACCGCCTGTCAGGGTAAATCCATCCACCGGATAGTGGTCCGCAATTTTATGGATCATCTGCATGACCCGTTCCTGTGACACCTGATATCGCTCCTGAAATTCCCACAGTTCCGGGTTGCTGCATCCTTCGCAGCGTCTGGGACAGCCGCAGAACCAGATACCGATGCGCTTTCCGGGGCCCAGCACCTCTACTGGGTACAAAATTCGTGCAATATACATCAGATTTTCCTTACCAGAAGATACGCCGCTAGTTCTTGCCGCTTTCCATCTTTGCAAAAGCCGCCCAAGCCGACCTCATCGCCGTCTTTGACCTCAACCGCACTTCCAATCTGCTGGTCATTTACAAATGTCGGATTGGTACTGCTCAGGTTTTCCAGATAAAGTTTTCCATCCTGCATATAAAACCGGCATTGTTTTCGGCTCACATAGCCTTTTCCAGCCAGAAAGCATTGCAATTCATGTTCTCGCCCTACAATGACCTCATCTTCCGTAATATCGTATGCAAAGGTTCCGTCCAGACTGGTCAACCGATACTTTTCCTGTGCTACTTCCAACTCCGTGGGTAGAACGTCTGAAATATCTTCTCCGCAGGCACTGCACTTGCGGGCATTGGACGGGTTCTGTGCTCCGCAATCGCAGATACGAACCAACGCTTTTGGTTTTTCTTCCAAAGGCGAAGTCTCCGGTTTCAGTTCATCGTCTTCGTCCATAATGCGAACGCCCATCAAGTCTGCCGAACAGTTCTCGCAGTCCATCAGGGATGGAGCGTTTTTCGCCCCACAAAACGGACAGATCTTGAATTTTGCCATAATTGTTCTTTACTCCTTCATGTACCGTGCCTGATTTTGCCCTATGCTTCCGCGTCTATCGTTCACCTTAAATG
>CAKSAI010000189.1 GCA_934434905.1 uncultured Lachnospiraceae bacterium
AGCCCACACAGGCCAGGCCGCTCTTTGCAAACCCGCATACCCGGTACAGTTCAAACAGACCGATCAGCGAGATGACACTAAGACCGAAAAGGAGCAGGTCTCCGCCAACCATACCAAAAGCCAGAAGCACTGCCACAAGGACAATACCACTTATCAAACGCGTTCGAAACACGATCATTCCTCCTCATCGATACCGCCATAGCGTCTATCTCTCTTATTATAGTCCGCAATGGCTTTTTCTAATTCCTCTTTTGAAAAATCCGGCCAGGGAACCGGGCAAAAATACAGTTCGCTGTAAGCAATCTGCCACAGGAGATAGTTGGATATCCGCATTTCTCCGCTGGTTCGGATCAAAAGATCCGGATCCGGAATGTCGCGGGTATCAAGATAGGAAGCGAACATTGCCTCGTCCAGCTTCGATTCATCCAGCTTTCCCGCCTTGCAGTCTGCCATCATGCCCTTCATGGCTCGAAGCATCTCATCACGGCTGCCGTAATTAATTGCGATCTGGAAATTCAGGCCATCGTTGTTCCTCGTCTCATATTCCAGTTCCGCAATGCTCGTCTGAATATCCTCGGCAAGACGACTCTTATCCCCGATCACCCGCACCTTCATATGGTTCTTATGAGCGGTTTTGATACAGTTCTTCATATAACTGCGCAAAAGCTTCATCAGAGCGTCCACTTCACTCTTGGGACGGCTCCAGTTCTCTGTGGAAAAGGCATATACCGTCAGGTACTTGATACCCATCTTCCACGCCTCCTCGCAGATCGTCTCCACGTTCTTAGCGCCCTGCGTATGTCCGTAATTGCGCGGCATGCCTTTACTCTTGGCCCATCTTCCATTGCCATCCAATATGATTGCCACATGCTTTGGAACCGTCATCACAACCTCCTAAATATCCTACACGGAAACAGTTCAGCTCACGGAAACAGTTCAGCTCACGCCATTACTGTTGCCTCCCATAAATCGGAAAATGGGACACGGCGTATCCGCTATGTCCCCGGTTTTCCATGTAAAATTTATTTCATATCCGACAGATACCTTCACCTACAATATTATACGGTAAGTATCTCCCTGCTCTTCTCTTCCACAGACTTGTCGATCTCTGTAATGAACTTATCGGTAAGCTTCTGGATCTCATCCTCCAGCTGCTTGATCTCATCCTCAGATACATCGGAGCTCTTGCTCAGCTTCTTGAAGGCGTCGTTGGCATCTCTGCGGATATTCCGCACTGCAATCTTCGCATTCTCGCCCTTCTTCTTCACTTCCTTGGTAAGATCCTTTCTGCGTTCCTCGGTGAGTTCCGGGAAAACAAGACGGATCATCTTACCGTCATTCGTGGGATTGATCCCGATATCCGAGGTAAGGATTGCCTTCTCAATCTCCTTAAGCATCTTCGACTCCCAGGGCTGGATCTGAATCATCCTTGCCTCCGGGACGGAAACATTAGCCACCTGCTGGATGGGCGTCGGGCTGCCGTAATAGTCCACCCGCAGCTTATCCAGAACATGGGGATTGGCACGTCCTGCACGGATGCCTCCGAACTCATCCATCATGTTGCTAAATGATTTCTGCATTTTGTCGTTATACTGCTGTAATCTCTCATCCATATACTGTTTCCTCCGCTTTTATTCATGACAATGGTTACACAGTCACCTTAGTTCCGGTAAATTCCCCGGAAATAGCTTTCACAATACTATCCTTCTCATTCAGCCCGAATACATACATAGGCATATGATTCTCCATGCACAGGATCGACGCGGTCAGATCCACAACTGCCAGCTTCTTATCAATGACCTCCTGAATGGATACCTGATCATACTTCTCAGCCGCCGGATTCGTCTTGGGATCGCTGTCGTAGACACCGTCTACCGCCTTCGCCAGCAGGATTCCCTCTGCCTCTATCTCTATGGCCCGAAGAACGGTCGCCGTATCGGTGGAGAAGTAGGGATGTCCCGTTCCACCTGCAAAGAATACCACCATGCCTCTTGCGAAATACTTGTTGGCTCTGTCCTTGGAAAACAGCTTCGTGAAGGATCCGCATTCAAAGGGTGTGAGTACCTGTGTCTTCATTCCTACCGAGCGGAAGATTTCTGACACATAGATGCAATTCATGACAGTAGCCAGCATCCCGATCTGATCTGCCTTGGTGCGGTCGATGGTCTCACTGGTTCTTCCTCTCCAGAAATTCCCGCCGCCGATGACAATGCCAACCTCTGTCCCGGCCTCCACCAGCTTTAATACCTGCTTCGCTACCTCTGTCACAGTCGGTTCGTCAAAACCGGTCTTCTTCTCGCCGGCCAGCGCTTCCCCGCTCAGTTTCAATAATACTCGTTTCATTCTGTCACCTGCTCTGCTTTATAACTATTTTACCATATCATACGTAACAGTTCAGCCCACGTCCATATCGGTCCGGCCGAACTGTTACTATCATATCATATTCACCTGTATTTTTCAATGATGTTCTGATATTCTTCTTCCAACTCGGAGAGTCGGCTCTCTAAAGCTGCCTTCTGCTCCTCATAGTCTGTCGTCACAGAGCCCTCGCCCTCCTCCATCTGCCTGCGGTATTCCCTTGCAGACAGCGGATCCGTGATCATAAGGCTCTCATTCTGGGTATGGTTGGCGAACTGCTTTAACATGGCACGGAAGGTTTCGCTGTCATACAGCTCCTCGCTCTCCTCATAGCCCACCGTAAACACGATATTCCCGCTTTGGGACACTGCATCCTCCAGCTTATACCGGGGAGCATTTCCCTTCATGCCGACGGCACCCGGATGCCAGACCCCCTCTCCGGCACGGTTGACTACCAGCTCCAGCTTCTCCTCCCCATGGTGGATTGCGATGGTATATCCAAGCTCCGATAGTCTGCTGTCCAGCGAGCTTTTGTAGGTATTTCTTGTAAAATACAGAACCTTGGTTTCCGGAATTCCGTTTTTCTTCATGCGATCGGCAAGCTTTGTCAGCCATTTCTCATCCGCAGCGTCTGCCTTCCATTGAATACAGGTAGTCCAGCCCGCTTTCAGCAGCTCATTAAGCTGTGCGATACTCATGCAGCCTTCCGAACCGGGAAACTGATCCTCTGACAACGTTATAACACCCGAATAGCCGTATTCCTTCATGATGGGATAGATATCTGTATAAATCCCCGCCTCAGCGCCGGTAAACAGAATCTCCACAGTCCCCATTCCAAAGGCCTGCTTGTCATATTCGCTGTCAAGCTTCTTTATCTCCTGCTCCAGCTTGGACTTTTCATCCTGTATCGGCAGCAGCTCCTCCTGCATCTTCACACGCTTCGCCGCTTCCTCATTGGAAGACTTGTCTTCCAGGTACAAGGCCGTCCCCAGGCCAATCGCCAGAATTATAATTAATACAATACCGATCTTCTTCACAATATTCATTCCTCCGAAAAGCTTCGATTGTCGGGAATATTATAACCAGAATTTCCGGCAAAGTCAATCTTTCCTCAGCAACTCCTTGTTGTACTGCAGGGTGTAAAGCTGATAATACCGCCCATGCTGTGCCAGCAATTCCTGATGATTGCCCTGTTCCATAATCTCACCGCTTGACAGCAGTATGATATTGTCCGCGTGCTGGATCGTTGACAATCGATGGGCGACAATGAGCAATGTGCCGATATTCTTCATTTTTTCAAGAGAATCCTGGATCAGGATCTCGGTTTCGGTGTCGATATTTGCCGTCGCCTCGTCCAGAATCATCACGCTGGGCTTGTGAATGATGGTACGGGCAAAGGACAGAAGCTGGCGCTGACCTGCGGAGAAATTGTTTCCCCGCTCCCTAACAGGCTCATCCAGACCCTTTTCCAGCTTACCGATAAACGTATCTGCATTGACATACCGACAGGCCTCCCATATCTCCTGATCAGAGATTCCTTCTTCCCGCAGGGTAATGTTACTGCGAATATCACCTGCAAACAGAAACACATCCTGGAGCATCTGTCCAAAATGCTTTCGCAGAGAGGCTATCCTGATTTTCCGGATATCGATGCCATCTATGAGTATCTGCCCCTTCTGGATGTCATAATTCCGGCAGATCAGTGAAAGGATCGTGGTCTTACCGGAACCAGTGGCACCGACGAAAGCCACAGTCTGACGGGGCTGCACATGGAAGGAGACCCCCTTCAATACCCATTCATCGGATTTGTAAGCGAACCATACATCACGAAATTCGATCTCGCCCTTGATCTCGGTCAGTTCGATGGCATCCTCGTCATCCACCACGCCGGGAACAATATCCAGTATGGTAAATATCTTCTCCGCAGATGCAAATGACCGCTGGAGCATATCAAACTGCTCCGCCAGCGTCTGTATTGGACCGAAGAACTTTGAGATATACATATAAAAGGATACAACGGTACTGCTGGTGATGGTCTGCCCGAACCAGGCGGTATCCCGGATGTAGCCCTTGCAGCCCAGGTAGAACAGACACATAACACAACTGATGTTCAACATATATACCATCGGCTGGAAAATGCCGAACACGAACATTCTGCCTGTTTTTGCCTGCTTAAGACGCTTACTGCGGGCCAGAAAATCCTCCATCTTCTGATCTTCACGGTTAAAAATCTGCGTGATCTTTATGCCGGAGAGATTTTCAGACAAATAGGTATTCAAATCTGTAGTTGCATCGCTGACCTGGCGGTGCGCCTTTCTTGAGAATTTCCGAAAGATCACGGTAAACAGCACCAGGAACGGCACGAAGCACAGCACCATCAGTGTCAGAACATAGCTAAGCATCAGCATAGCGCCCAACACGCCGAAAATCACCATCACATTTTTTACCAGAGTCACAAGGATGTTGGTAAACATATAGCTGATGGCATTTGGATCGTTGGTGGTACGGGTCACCAGCTTGCCTACAGGGATATTGTTCAGTTGTTCATGGCTGAGCTGCTCGACGTGGGTGAACACATCCAGCCGGATCCGGGACAGAATTTTTTGCCCTATTTTCTGCAGGATCATGGCCTGAAAATAAGTACAGACCAGGCTGACTACAAGAAGCCCGGCATAACCCAGCACAACGCTCATCAGATAATTCAGCTCAAAGTCCCCCTGAACCGTCTCCACAACGTGTCCGATCACCAAAGGTGATACCAGGTCATAGGCAATGGAAACCAGCATGATGAAAAAGACCAGGATAAATTCCTTCTTGTAAGGCGCGGCATAACGAAGCAGTCTTCTTACGATCACGCCATCCGCCATTTGGCGCTCATCCTCTTTCTCATATTGCTTCCGGCTTTTATCCAGGGCATAAACCACCAGAAATATCAGGGAAAACACGCCAATGATGGCGCCTACGATCAAAATCGGCAGATATTCACGCATTGTGGAGTCCCCCTTCCTCTTCCAGTTTTTGCAGATCGACCATCTTCCGGTAATCGGCATTGGTCTCATAAAGCTCCTTATGTGTACCCACGGCGTTCAAAGCACCATCCGCAATAAACAGTATCTTATCCATCCTTTCGATGGTACTGATCCGATGAGCGATGAGAATCGTGGTCTTGCCGGAGCGGGTCTCAAACAGATTCGCCAGAATCGTCTTCTCCGTCTTGGTATCCACAGCGGAAACGCTATCGTCCAGGATCAGGATCGGAGCGTCCTTCATCAGCGCACGGGCAATGGAAATCCGCTGCTTCTGACCGCCGGAGACGGTGACGCCGCGCTCACCCAGAATCGTGTCATAGCCTTCCTGAAATTCCTTGATATTACCGTGAACATCCGCCAGCTTTGCAGCCTTGGCAATGGTTGTTCGATCGTAATTCTCCACACCAAAAGCGATGTTGTGCTCAATGGTGTCAGAGAACAGGAAGTTATCCTGCGGCACATAGGCACAGTTTTCCCGGACAGAGCGGATGGACACATCATTTACATCCCTGCCGTCGATGAACAGCGTGCCGTCGGGAACATTGTAGGTTCGAAGGATCAGATCTACCAGAGATGTTTTCCCGGATCCGGTCTTTCCGACCAAGCCAACATTCTCACCCGCCTTGATGGTGAAGGACACATTTTTCAGAACATCGTACTCTCCGTCCGGATAGCGAAAGCTCAGGTTGCGGAATTCAATGTCGCCCTTCACATCGGTTAATTCGCCGACACCGGGACGATCCACCACATTCTGCTCTGCATCCAGCAGTTCGGAGATCCGGTTTAAGGACGCCTTGCCCCGAGAGGTCATGTCGATCAACTCAGCAACCGCCATAACAGGCCAGATGATACTGGTAAAATAGCCGATGAACTCCACAAGCTGTCCGGCATTGAACTGATCCTTGTACACCAGATAACCGCCGTAGCCTAAGATGACACAGATCACACTCTCCACAAACAGACTCACAAGTACACGCATCAAAACGCTTGCCTTGGTGTGATCCATATTTGCTTTCTCATTCTCCACATTCAACTTCCTGAATGCCATCAGCTCCCTGGCTTCCTTGACGAAGGCTTTT
>CAKSAI010000190.1 GCA_934434905.1 uncultured Lachnospiraceae bacterium
CCCCATAAAAGAGCGGGATTTCGTGCAGTCAGAGCCGGAAATTATCCAGAATTTTAAAAATAGACTTGAAAAATATGGGATAAACGTTACAATAAGAAGAGAAATGGGTCGTGATATTGACGGGGCCTGTGGACAGTTACGAAAGCGTTATTCGGAAAGGTAGGCGATAACAGATGAGAACTTTTTCCATGACAGACAAAGGAAGAACACGTGATATGAACCAGGATTACGTGTTTACCTCTGCGACGCCTGTGGGAAATCTGCCGAACCTGTTTATTGTTGCCGATGGCATGGGCGGTCATAATGCGGGCGATTACGCCTCCCGGTATGCAGTAGAGATCATGGTCCAGACGATTCGGGAATGTAAGAAGGAGGAGCCGGCAGCAATCTTTGCCCAGGCGGTGGAAATGGCGAATCAGAAGCTTCTTGAGAAGGCGGCGGAAGATATTCACCTGTCGGGCATGGGAACTACGGCAGTGCTGGCCAGTGTCTATAGGGACTGCCTGTGGACGGCCAATGTGGGGGACAGCAGGCTGTATGTGTTAAGCGACGGCATAAGACAGGTGACCAGGGATCATTCTCTGGTAGAGGAGATGGTTCGCCTGGGCGAGCTTGAGAAGGAAGAAGCCAGAGTGCATCCGGACAAAAATATCATAACCAGAGCCATCGGCGCTGCCGACGAGGTGGACGCGGATATTTTCGAGGTGGATATCGGGGAGAAGGACGAGATCCTGATGTGCTCGGACGGGTTGACCAATATGATCGAGGATGAACAGATCTTAGAGATCGTAAAGGGGCAGAAGACCATTGAAGAGAAGGTAGAAAAGCTGGTGGAGACAGCCAATCATAACGGCGGAAAGGATAATATCACGGTGATCGTGATAGAACCATTTCAAGGTGAGGTGACGACATGTTAGCAGAAGGAATGTTTATAGCAGACAGATATGAGATTGTTGAAAAGATCGGTTCAGGCGGAATGTCTGACGTGTACAAGGCAAAGGATCATGTGCTGGGAAGATTCGTAGCCATCAAGGTGCTGAAGAAGGAATTCTCAGAGGATGTGAACTTCGTGACGAAGTTCCGCACCGAGGCGCAGTCCGCAGCACGTCTGGAGCATCCCAACATTGTTAATAACTATGATGTTGGAAGCGAGTACGGCATGTACTATATCGTGATGGAGTATGTGGAAGGAATCACATTGAAGTCCTATATCGAGAAGAAGGGACGGCTTTCCTACAAGGAGGCGGTCAGCATTGCCATACAGGTGGGCCGGGGCATTGAGGCAGCCCACAATAAGCACATCGTGCACCGGGACATCAAGCCCCAGAACATCATCATCTCCACAGATGGAAAGGTGAAGGTGACAGACTTCGGTATTGCTCGTGCTGCCAACAACAATACCATTCACGCGGATGTGATGGGATCTGTGCATTATACTTCCCCGGAGCAGGCCAGAAACGGCTTTGTGGATGGCAAGAGTGACATCTACTCTCTGGGTATCGTTATGTACGAGATGGTGACCGGCAGGGTACCCTTTGACGGAGACAGCACGGTGGCCATAGCGATCCAACATCTGCAGGATGAGATGACACCGCCCAGCGCCTATGCACCGGATCTGCCCATCAGCATGGAGAAGATCATTTTAAAATGTACCCAGAAGAACCCGGATCGTCGCTATGAGAGCATCAGCGACCTGCTGGTGGATCTGAAGAAGGTGCTGATCAGCCCAAATGAGGATTTTGTTATCATCGCACCTGTCGGGCAGGATAAGACCAGGATTATCCAGAAGGAGGACGTCGCGGCCATCCAGCAGGAGACCGGGAAGGCCTATTACGGCGATGACGAGGATCCGGAGGATGGCAACGAGGATGATGAGGAGGATGGTGACGAGGATGACGATGAGGATGGCGGCTTTTTGAATCCCAAGATGGAGAAGGCCGTTACCATCATGGGTATCGTGGCTGCAGTTATTATCGTGGCAATTATCGTGGTGATCATCGGAAGCGTCAGCGGCCTGTTCAAGTTTGGCGGCAATTCAAATAAGAATCCGAATAATACGACACAGGAAACTCCGAATACTAACGAGGATGAACCTATTAAGATGATCAAGGTGATCGGCATGACCGAGAAGGAAGCACGTGATGCCCTGAATAAGCTTGGTCTTGGCTTGAAGGTAAATGGAAGCATTGCCTCGGATGATGTGGATAAGAATCAGATTGCCACACAGAGTATTGAAGAAGGCACAGAGGTTGAGAAGAATACGACTGTTTATGTCGAGATCTGCAGCGGACCGGGCGATGTTGAGGTGCCGTCAGTGACCGGACTTACGGAGGATCAGGCAGAGAAGAAGATCAAGGATAAGGGTTTTGAAGCAGTTCGCGATTATGCTTACAGCGACACCGTGCCGGAGGGACAGGTGGTTTCCCAGTCACCGGAAGCGGGCAAGAAGGCCAAGAAGGGCGATAAGATTACTTATTATCTCAGCCGTGGTGTGGAGACGGTGAAGGTTCCGGATGTGACCAACAAGTCGGAAGAGGATGCCAAGAAGGAGCTGGAGAAGGCCGGATTTACCGTGCCGGAGGTTACCAGCGAGTATAACGATACGATTCCGGAGGGCTACGTCGTCCGCCAGACCAACAGCGGGGAATATAAGGCCAAGGGGACATCGATCTTCCTGGTAATAAGCCTTGGAAAGCAGAAGACGTATTATTCCTATAGCTTAACGGTTTCACCAACGATCAGTGGGGATATTCCGGCGGATATCGATATCAAGGATGTTGTGATCAAAAAATCCGGTGAAAGTAGCGAGAAGCTTCAGGTGAACTGGAGCCGCCAGAAGAGAGGAAATTCCTTTGTTATAAAAGTATCCGATATTGAAGGTGTTGATCGCGGAACGATAACGATCATATGGAAGGGGACATCGTCAAGTGGCTCAACAGAGGAGATAACAGATGAGTATTATAATGAGTATTCTGTTAATTTCCAAAAACAGTAAGCCGTAGCACAATGCAGAAAGAACACAGCAGAATGCAGGACAATAACAATATATTGCAGGGCAAGATTGTCAAGGGGATCGCGGGCTTCTATTATGTCCACGTCCCCGGCGACGGTGTGTTTGAATGCAAGGCCAAGGGGATCTTCCGCAAGGATAAAGTCAAGCCGCTGGTGGGCGACAACGTGGAGCTTACGGTACTGGATCCGGAGGCAAGAACCGGAAATATCGCTAAGATACAAGAGCGGAGCAGTCAGTTGATCCGGCCGGCGGTGGCAAATATCGATCAGGCACTTGTAATCTTTGCCGCGGTCAGTCCGAAGCCTAATTTCAATCTCCTGGACAAGTTTCTTGTCATGATGGAGGCGCAGCAGATCGATACCATTATCTGTTTCAACAAGCAGGATCTTGCGTCGGAGGAGGAGCTTCGTGAGCTTTCCGACCGCTATGACAAGTGCGGCAGCAGCGTGTTTTTTACCAGCGCGAAGGAAGGGCTTGGCATGGAGCGTCTGGAGGAACAGTTGGCGAATAAGACCACTGCAGTGGCCGGACCATCCGGCGTAGGAAAATCATCTCTTATCAATCGGCTGCAGTCCGATGTGGAGATGGAGACGGGAGCCATCAGCGAGAAGATTGAGCGCGGCAGACATACCACACGCCATTCCCAACTGATCTATATCCGGGAAAATACGTATATCATGGATACGCCGGGCTTCACCTCCCTCTATCTGGATATTCCAAAGGAGGAATTGCAGGAATATTTTTATGAGTTCGCGCCGTATGAAGAGAAGTGCCGTTTTCAGGGATGCAGTCATATCCATGAGCCGGATTGCGGTGTGAAGGAGGCTCTGGCTCAGGGAGAGATTCCGGCCGGACGCTATGAGAATTATGTTTCGATTTACCAAGAATTAAAAGAGATCAAGAGGTATTGACATTATGAATTATTATCTGGCACCCTCTATACTGTCGGCAGATTTCGCCCGGCTGGGAGAGCAGGTGCAGCTTATCGACCGGGCTGGCGCCCAGTATGTGCATATCGATGTGATGGACGGGCAGTTTGTGCCCAGCATCAGCTTCGGATTTCCTATTATCTCGTCCATCCGGCCGGTGAGCAGCCGTGTGTTTGACGTGCATCTGATGATCGACGAGCCGGTACGCTATGTGAAGGAATTTGCAAAGGCCGGGGCGGATCTGATCACCGTACATGCGGAGGCATGCATGCATCTGGACCGGACGGTAGCGGCGATCAAGGAGCAGGGAAAGAAGGCGGCGGTGGCGCTGAATCCGGCCACAGACTTAAGCTGTCTGTCCTATCTTCTCCCGGAGCTTGATATGGTGCTTCTTATGACAGTAAATCCGGGCTTTGGCGGTCAGAAGTTCATTCCCTACTGTATGGACAAGATCCGGGATCTGCGCAGCATGGCCGATCGCCGCGGGCTAGCGCTTGATATTGAGGTGGATGGCGGCATCAACCTTAAGAATGTCCGCGAGGTGACTGCGGCCGGTGCAAATGTTATCGTTGCAGGGAGCGCCGTGTTTGGCGGCGATGTGGAAGCGAATGTGAAGGGCTTCCTGGAGAATATGAGAAAATGAGAGCATTGCTTATATCAGGTGGATTTGTCGATGATGAATTCACCTTAAATTATATCAAACAGGAAATTTATGATGTGGTATTCGCTGTGGATCGCGGGCTTGGATTTTTTGCAAGAACCGGACTTCGGCCGGATTATATCGTGGGAGACTTCGATTCTGTGGAGGAGTCGGTTCTGGGGGAGTATTGGGCAGAAGGAAAAGCGCTGGGTAAGCTTCGTTTGGATTCGAAGGAGCGTGCGCCGGAGGAGGTTTGCCGGGAACCGCAGGTAGTTCGCCTGAATCCGGAGAAGGATGACACGGACACCGGACATGCCATCCAGATGGCGCTGGATATGGGCTGTGACAGCATCCATATATTGGGCGCTACAGGCACCAGGCTGGATCATGTGCTGGGCAACCTGCAGCTTCTGGGACTGGCACTGCAGCGACAGGTGGAGTGTTTTATGGTGGATCCATGGAACCGGATTCGGCTCATCGACCGGGAGACGGTGGAACCGGGCGGCCTGATACTAAGGCGCAGCGAACAGTTTGGAAAATATGTTTCCTTGATTCCATACACGCCCAAGGTCACCGGGCTGACACTGAAGGGCTTTAAATACCCGTTAGAGCGCCATACCATGGGCAGCTTTTATCTTGCGGATGCAGCGCCGATAAGCGGTGTCAGCAACGAGATTACAGAGGATGAGGCCAGGATTACACTGGAGGACGGGATCCTGGTGTTAGTGGAATCAAGGGATGAAAAATAGAAAGAAAAAAGGGAGGTTGTACAGATTATGATCAAGAGCTTTATTTTTGAAAACTTTAAGAGCTTTGAAAAGGCTGAATTAAATCTGGAGTCTGTTACCAGTGTTATTGGAACAAACTCTTCTGGTAAGAGCAATGCGATAGAGGGCATAGGTATTCTGGCGGAACTTGCGACTGGAATGGATCTTGGTGTGATTTTGGATGGTACAAGGAGTCATGAGAGTCATGTTAGAGGAGGAAGTAAGGCATGCAGTCGCTTTAAGACGGCATCCTTCAAATTGGGATGTCTGATTGATCTTGACGAGAACTATGATCTTTTATATGAAATTCGGATTGCTACAGCTAAGAGAGTAATGGTTGGAGAGGAGTCATTATATAAAGTAAAAAATGGAAAGAAAAGACATCAAGGAGATAAAATATTCAGAACAAAGAGCCAGGATGAGGAATGTCTGGATATTAAAGTGGAGTATCGGAATGGAAAGGTGGGGGCGAATCCGGATATTACCTGTACTCGCGTAGTCTCTATTATATCCCAGTTGGCTGGAAAGCTGCCTGAAGAAACAGGGGCAGACCAAGAGAATATGGGATATATAAAGCTTGTCCTTGAAAATTTGAAAGGTATTTTTGTTTTAAATCCAGTTCCATCTGAAATGCGGGACTATGTGAGGACAACCGATCTGGAGTTAAAGACGAATTGTGAGAATATTTCGCCCGTGTTGTGCCATATGTGTGGAGAGACAGAAAAAAAGAAGCAGTTGATGGATATTGTACGTCAACTTCCGGAAAATGAAGTTTTGGATATTGAATTTGTGGAAACCAGATTGGGAGATGTGATTTTTGGCTTGAAAGAGAAGTATTTGTCATCAGCTGAACTGGTGGATGCAAAAAAACTTTCGGATGGAACCTTGCGTTGCATTGCCATGATCACTGCGGCTTTGACTATGCCGGTTAAGGGACTACTGGTTATCGAAGAAATTGATAACGGGATTCATCCGGGGAGGGTTCAAAAACTTATAAACAGCTTGGAAAAAATCAGTGGAGAAAGACAGATAGATATTTTGTTGACAACACACAATGCTGCATTGTTAAATCAATATGACAAAAAGAAATTATTGGGAGTTTCGGTTGTGTAT
>CAKSAI010000191.1 GCA_934434905.1 uncultured Lachnospiraceae bacterium
GCTCTGGACCGGCAGTGACAAGGATTTCTATATGAGAGGTTATAATCAGGAAATGGAAACCCTGATCCAAATGAAATAATAAGCGGCTTCAACAGAAAGAAGGATGGACAGAAATGAAATATGGCAGAATAGCAGGATTAGAAAAGCAGGTATCAAAGCTGGTGTTCGGAACCGCGACACCGAAGCTCTTTGCGGCAGTCTCAGAGCAGGCAGGAAGCAGGGAGAAAGAAGAAGCCTTCGCACTGTTGGACATGGTCTATGGGGAGGGGATACAGACCTTCGATTGCGCGGCCCATTATGGGGAAGAGATCATGGGGGAGTGGATGGAAGCGCGGGGAATCCGGGATAAGTGCGTGATCATAACGAAGTGCGCCCACCCGAATAAGTGGAGGCAGAGAGTCACGGATTTTGATATTCTCGCGGACGCCCATGATTCCCTGAAAAAGCTGAGAACCGACTGTATCGATATCTATATGCTCCACCGCGACAACAGGGAAACTCCGGTGAGCGTTGTGGTGGACACCTTGAACCGGCTCTATCAGGAGGGAAAGATCAAGGTCTTCGGCGGTTCGAACTGGACCCATGAGAGGATCGAGGAGGCCAATGAATATGCGATGAAGCATAATCTGGAGCCCTTCCGGGTATCCAGTCCCAATTTCGGGCTGGCGGAACAGGTGGCGGATCCCTGGCGGTGTGACGCCAGGTTCGGGGATGGCTGCGTCACGATATCGGGGTCGGAGCATGCGGCTGCGCGCAGGTGGTATGGGACACATAAGCTCCCTGTATTCGCTTATTCCAGCCTTGCCAGGGGATTCTTTTCGGGTGCTTTCTCCAGCGCGCACCCGGAGGATGCGAAGAAGGTCATGGATGAGCCGGGACTGATCGGGTATTATTGTGAAAATAACCTGGAACGCTTAAGAAGGTGCGAGATTCTGGCAGGACAGAGGCAGCTTAAGGTGGCACAGATCGCCATGGCCTGGATTTACCGTCAGCCCTTTGCGGTATATGCCCTCTCCAGTCCCGTCACAAAGCAGCAGCTTCTGGAAAATATTGAGGCTATCGACATCCCTCTTACCGATGACGAGGTTCGGTGGCTGAACCTGGAGGATTAGAAGGAGGAAGAAAGTATGGCAGTAAAACCATGGGAGGGCAGCTTCCCGGCATTTCAGATCTGGGGAAATCTGTATTTTGTCGGAACCATTCCGGCATCCACCCACATCATAGACACCGGGGAGGGGCTGATCATGCTGGACAGCGGCTATCAGCATTCTCTGTACCTGGTGCTTTACAACATGTATACATTGGGATTGGATCCGATGAATCTGAAATATATCCTGCATACCCACGGGCATATCGACCACATGGGAGCCACCAAAGCCCTGGTGGAGCTGACAGGGGCAAAGACGGCCATCGGCAGGCCGGACAGAGACTATGTGAACGGGAAGCTGGATCTGTCCTGGGCCAAGGAGCTGGGGGTTCCCTTCGACGGACCCTTTGAGGCGGATATTCTCCTTGAGGACGGTGATGAGATCACCCTGGGGAATACCACAGTCCGGGCATTGGCGACGCCGGGGCATACCCCCGGAGCCATGTCCTATCTGTTTGCTGTGACAGACGGGCAGCAGAAGTATGCGGCCGGACTTCATGGCGGGATGGGGCTTAACAGCATGAGCCGGGAATTCCTGGACAAATACGGGCTTGGCTATGAATGCCGCTCACAATTTCTGGAAGCCATGGACCGGATCTCCGGGGAGAAGGTGGATATTTATCTGGGAAATCACATGCAGCAGAACGGCACCGTGGAAAAATACCAAAGACTCTTGAAGGGAGAGAGGCTGGCATTTGTGGATCCGACGGAATGGAGCCGGAGCGCGCAGCAGGCCAAGGAGAGCCTGCTTAAAATGATGAAAGAGGAACAGGAGAGCTTATGAAGATTGTAATTCTTGATTATCCCAGGGAGAACCCTGGAGAGATAAACTGGGAACGGTTTGAAGCCTGCGGCGAGGTCGTAAAATACCCCAGAACCTTACCGGGGCAGGTGGCGGAGCGCATCGGTGATGCGGACGTGGTATTTCTAAATAAGACGGTGGTAACAAAGGAGGATATGGAGAAGTGTCCGAATCTGAAGTTCATTTCAGTGATCGCCACCGGATACAATACGGTAGATGTAAACGGGGCACGCAAGCTGGGAATCCCGGTAGCCAACGTGCCTTCTTATGGGACGGAGGCCATCGGGCAGCACGCCATTGCACTGCTCTTGGAAATCACAGACCATGTGGGCTACCACGATGCCGAAGTGCGAAAAGGACGGAAAAATGACGCGAATGACTGGTGCTTTTGGGATTATCCCAGCATCGAGCTGGAGGGCAAGACCATGGGGATCGTGGGCCTTGGGCGGATCGGGCAGATCACGGCGCGGGTGGCCCAGGCCTTCGGCATGAAGGTGCTGGCCTATGATTCCTTCCATAACGAAGCGCTGGAAAACAAAAATTGCCGTTATACCGATCTGGACACGCTTCTTGGAGCTTCCGATGTGATCGCCCTCCATTGTCCGCTTTTCCCGGAAACGGAGCATATCATCAACGCGAAAACCATTGCGAAGATGAAGGATGGTGTTATTATCATCAACAACAGCCGGGGAGCGCTGATCGTTGAGGAGGATCTGGCGGAAGCTTTGAACAGCGGCAAGGTGTATGCGGCGGGGCTGGACACGGTGGAGAACGAGCCCATCCGTATGGACAACCCGTTGCTGCAGGCGAAAAATTGTTATATCACGCCACATATTAGCTGGGCCGCCCTGGAGTGCCGCCAACGGCTGATAGACTATGCGCTTGATAACCTGAAGGCGTTTCTGGACGGGGAGCCGAAGAATATCGTCAATGGAGTTCGAAGGGAGGCAGTGTGATGGGATGCGTATCAATTCTGGAATTTGGCGCGCGGGCGTTTGAACTTTCCGCCACCGGGGACGTACCGGATTCCGGGGCAGACTGCACCAAGGCCATCCAGGCAGCCATCGACGCCTGCTTTTCGGCGGGCGGGGGAACCGTGGAGGTTCCGGCCGGATGCTTCCTGACCGGAGGAATACGGCTTCGAAGCAATGTGACGCTGCACCTTTTAAAGGACGCCTGCCTTGTTGGAAGCAGGGATCCGGAGGATTACATGGGATTTTTGCAGGATACGCTGGAGCCTTTGGATGCGTGCGACAGGACCGATGATGTATGGGTGTCTGTAAAAGAGCGGAAAAGCTATGATTTCATGAAGAAGCCCGGCGGAAGGTGGACGAACGGCCTGATCCGGGCCATTGACGCCCATGATATCGCCATCATCGGAGAGGAGAATTCCGTGATCGACGGGAGGGACTGCTACGATGAACGAGGGGAGGAGGAATATCGGGGTCCCCATGGGATCAGCCTCCATCGGTGTGAGCGGATCCGGCTTTCCGGCTATACGGTGAGAAACAGCGCCAACTGGGCGCATGCGATGTTTTCCTGCCGGGATATCAAGGTGGAGCGCGTCACGGTTCTGGCGGGTCACGACGGCATTCATTTGACTGGCTGTGATGATACGGACATCCGGGACTGCCATTTCTATACCGGGGACGACTGTGTGGCCGGGATAGACAATATCGGTCTGACGGTGGAGGGGTGCGAAATGAATACGGCCTGCAGTGCTTTTCGGCTGGGTGGAACGCATATCCGAATACGGCGCTGCCATATGTTCGGGCCGGCGCGATACCTGTTCCGGGGCAGTCTCTCGCTGGAGGAGAAGATCCTTGGAGTTCAGACGCCGGAGGAGAATGCCGATGGGGCGCACTTGCCGGGGAACAAGGGAGAGGGAGCTTCGACAGAAGAAGGCAGTTGCCATCGCTATAATATGCTGAGTGCGTATACGTACTATGCGGATTTCTCCAGAAAGATCCGGGAGCAGCCGGGGGACATCGTGATGGAGGACTGCCGGATTGCGTGTGTTGACCGCCTGGTACATTATAATTTTTCGGGGAATGAACCCTGGCAGAATAACCGTCCGCTGCATGATATTGCATTTCGCAGGATCCAGGCTGAAGATGTGAAGCTGCCATTGACGGTGTACGGAAGCCCGGAAGAAAAGGTCACGTTCGTGATGGAGGACAGCCTTGTCAGCTTCGCGAAGGACGCAGGTCCAGACGCTTTCTGCTGGGCGTGCAATTATGAGAAGCTTTGCTTAGAGCGGGTAACCATCCGTAATCTGCATCAGTCCCCGGTGGTACTTGCCTGGTCTGAAGGTCCGGTCTTGTTAGAAAAGGTAGACGTCCAATCCGGCGTCGCATCGGTGCGAAGGGCAGAGCGGCCTTTCGACTGTCAGTGTATTTAAGAGTCAGCATATTTAAGACTTAAAAACAGTTGCATTCTTTTCTGTCTGCGGTATAATATGTTTATGGAACGGACGAGAATGCGATAAAAATTTATATAAAGAGGTACCAATATGGATTTACAGTCAATTTTTCATAATGAATCAGAGAAGCCCTTAGAACGGCTTATTGAAAACGGAGGATATACAGCAATCTTTCGGACGATCTGCTGCATCGGAGACAGCCTCTCCTCCGGGGAGTTTGAGGCTATGGGAGCGGACGGACAGCGCTCCTATCATGATATGTTTGAGTATTCCTGGGGACAGTACATGGCTCGCATGTGCGGCAGCAAGGTCTATAATTTTTCTCGTGGCGGGATGACGGCAAAAGAATACTGTGACAGCTTTGCGGATGCGAATGGCTTCTGGAATGCGGCATATGCCTCACAGGCATATATCCTGGCGCTTGGCGTGAATGATATCCTGGGACAGAACATGGAGATCGGCAATATCGGGGATGTGGATTTTGCCGACTGGCACAATAATAAGAAGAATTTTATCGGCTATTACAGTGAGATCATCCAGCGGATGAAGGCGATGCAGCCGCGGGCAAAGTTCTTCCTTGTTACAATGCCGAGGGAGGACCGGGATACGGAGGAATGGACCCAGCGCAAGCAGGAGCATCGGAAGGTTCTTTATGATCTGGCTGCGAAGTTTGATAACACCTATGTCATTGACCTGCAGGAATACGCGCCGGTATACGATAAGGAATTCAAGGAAAAGTTCTACCTGTTAGGGCATATGAATCCCATGGGATATCTGTTCACGGCGCAGGTTATCACTTCTTATATCGATTATATCATACGCCACAATATGAAGGATTTCTTCGAGGTCGGTTATATCGGCACGGAGCTTCATGGCGAACAGTAAAGAAAGATCGGGGCAGACGATGAATTATAAAATGACCGTACAATACGACGGAACCAGATACAAGGGCTGGCAGAGCCAGAGCAAGACGGAAGCCACCATACAGGGGAAGCTTGCCGCTGTTCTGACGCAGTTTGCCGGCTATCCGGTAGAGATACAGGGCTCCGGACGGACAGATGCGGGTGTCCATGCCAGGGGGCAGGTGGCAAGCTTTGCACTGAGGGAAGCCTGTGAACCCGGACAGGTCATGGATTATGTAAATCGATATTTGCCGGAGGATATCGGCGTGACCGCCATTGTGGAGGCCACGCCGCGTTTTCATGCAAGGCTCAGTGCAGAGAAGAAGACATATGTATATCGGATCTGGAACAGTACACTGCCGAATGTATTTGAGCGCAGGTGGATGTATACCGTTGAGGAGCCTCTGGATATTGCAGCCATGCAGCAGGGGGCTTTTCTTGTTCTCGGAACCCACGACTTTGCGGCCTTCTGCGCTGTGAAGAAGAAAAAGAAGTCCACGGTGCGCACCGTCTATGAGCTTACGGTGGAACGCCTGGGGGAAGAGGTGCGCATCACCGTTACCGGAAATGGATTCCTGCATCATATGGTGCGGATCCTGGCCGGAACGCTTGTAGAGATCGGTCTGGGAAAACGGGAACCTGCCGAGATACAGGACATTCTGGAGGGGAAGCTCCGTGAGAGGGCAGGTGTCACTGCGCCTGCCAAAGGACTGATCCTGTGGCAGGTCGAATATGCAAAGGAAATGAGATGAAGGAAGATGGAAAAGGGGATGGTAATAGCCAAGCGGGCTGATTTTAAGAGGATAGGGGAACAGTTTTCCATCGATCCGGTGGTGGCAAGGATCATCCGCAACCGGGATGTGGTCGGGGATGACGCGATTGATGCATATTTAAACGGCGATGTAACCATGCTTCATGACCCCAGAACCATGAAGGATCTGGAAAAAGCAGTCGCTATCCTGATTGGGAAGATACGGGAGAACAAGAAGATACGTGTGATCGGAGATTACGATATTGATGGCGTTATGTCAACCTATATCCTGACAGATGCGCTTAAGAGCTGCGGCGCCCGGGTGGACAACGCCATCCCGGATCGGATTGCAGACGGCTATGGTCTGAACGAACGCCTGATCACGGAAGCGAAGGAGGCGGACGTTGACACGATCCTCACC
>CAKSAI010000192.1 GCA_934434905.1 uncultured Lachnospiraceae bacterium
CAATAAGATACGCATACCGCGTTTCTTCACTTTCTGTCTTGTCAAAGGCGGAATAACGTTGATTACAGCACGGATACACTGAATTACGATTCATACTTGGGAAATAATTCAAAAAAATCACATCCTTTAAGGAATCATCCTTTTTTATTTCTTTTTCAACCTTATTATCCTCTATATTTGAAAAATCTTTTACAGAACCTGCGCTCCCGCACCCTTGTATCACGAATACCATTACGTACAACAATAAACAAAGAACCAAAAACACAGTCCACTTTTTTGCCATTTTCAAACTTCTCACCTCCATGCAACGCCAAAGTTAGTTGCCCTATTTCCAGAGGCTGACGTTACTTGTGTCACCTTGATTGTATATGTTCCGTATACGCCGTTTGGATTAAACTCAACCACCTTGAGATTTGCACCTGCAGTTTCGCAACTGGTGATAAGCGTTCCACTTGGCGAAAAAATTTCTAATTTCAGTTCACCAATCATCCCAGCTGATATGTCACCAGTATGACCACTCGATGAATCAAACTTAACCCTGTTCGCATATGCAAGCGCTATCCTCATAACAGTATCACTTGATGTCACATTCATATTATAAGACATTGTTGGTGATGAAGAAGAAACTGTTCCTGTTGAACCACAATAATTTCCCCTCCCAGTAACCCATATAGCGGCACGCGCATCTATCATTCCTGCTCCATACATTCTAAAATTCGAATCTGTTGTTCGATATTTTCTTGTCTCTTTTCCGGTAGAAGCAGCTAAAATAGCTTTCACTATATGCTGTTTTGTCTTTAAAGCAGGGCTATACTCACATAATAAAGCAATTGTTCCTGTAACAAGTGGTGTTGAATAACTACTTCCGTTTTGTCCTGACCTATAAGTTCCTGGTGCAACAACATCTGGTTTAAAAGTTCTTCCCATTACCCTACTTACTGTGCCAGGAAAATAAGAAGACGAACTGTGAATATAATAGGGTGATGTCATCCAGGTATATCCAACCGTTATAATATTGTAGGCCATTCCCGGAGAACTAATGCCGTTTGCTCCAGAGTTTCCCGCGGACTTTACAAAATGGACATCGTGGTTATATGCAATATGATCGAGCCACTGTGATTTTGAATCATACGAATCTGTTGCGCTCCCTCCTGCTGAATAATTGATAATATTTACACCTTGGCCTAATAGCCATTCTATGTGTGCAGCATAATTCCCCGATTGTGTATCTGTTGTGTTGTCGGCGTACATTCCACTTGCATAATAAGTCGCATTAGGCGCAACTGCTCGCATAATCGTATGTACATTATCTGCATGATAATCCTCATTTCCCTCAATATCAATATTATTAAAGTCAGGATTTCTAATTATATTTGAATGCCTAGAACAAGCAAGTTCATATTGTCCTATTTTCACACCAGAGCCAGAAACCCCATATAAAGATTTTGCCCTATCCACTGCAATAATTCCCATTTGCGTTTCAAGATCGCTTATATCGTCTGAGGTAAATTGTTCAACTATCGCTGTATTGCTTACTTTTTCTTCATTCCAGTATCCAATGCGCTGCACTTCATCTTTTGCCAGCAGTTCCGCAATCTCATCTACAGTCAGATCTGCAAACACGCAGGGAGAATAAGAACTCACATAATTAACGGATGCGATACGGGCGCTGAAAGTATCAGCCACGAATTCTCCGTTTTTATCTGCATACATCTCTGCTGCGGTCGCGCGTTCCGTATTGATATACGTCTGCACATAGGTATCGTTTTCATCCTCTGCAAGATTTACTTCAACGACCTTCTGTCCATTCACATCCATGACTTCGTATGGATATTCATATTCCCGATTCATGGAATAGGCTGTTGTTGTCATCTCTGCCGTGTCAATTCCGGCCCTTACCGCCCGCTCCATATCGATATCTTCGATCCAGATAATGCAAGAGTATGTGTCTCCGGAATCTTCATAATCTCCGGAAACCAATTCTTCATAGTTCACTCCCATAACTCCAAGCAGTTCGTCACTGACAATCTGATTTTGTATACCTAATCCATTCCGCTCCGAAGCAGATGTCGGAAGCATCGTCAATAACATAACCATCACCAGTGCAACTGAAACCAATCTCTTTCCGTATCTCTTCATAAGTATATTCCCCTTTCTTTTACAATTTACTTGTTTCTTCATCTCTTTTCATCAAATGGTGTTTAAAACATTGTTTGTCTATATCAGAAATTTTTGTTAAAGAAAAGCGCATGAGCCGATATCATTATTTTCGGATTCATGCGCCTGCTGGAATGATTTTTAGTTTCCCCCGCCATATTTCAAAATCGGAGTAAACATGTAGATATCCACAAGCACCATTTTTGCTTCCATGATAAATCATCTTTTTCTCCTCCCGATTTTTCTCTTCTCATGCACGTTATTCCTAACGTGCGCCTCTTCCTCGTTTTAAATATTGTCATTTAGTTACAACATTACTTTAACATGCTATTCCTTCCATTGTCAAGTATTTTTCTTTTATTAGTAAACATGGCTTCTTACTTTCTAAATAGAATAATAGCCTGCCAAAGGTAAAAAACTTTGTTGCAGGCTATTATTCTATTTATTCATTATCTTCCTATTTCTTTCACTACTTATTTACTTCTATGCGCATCTTCATCTGATTTCATAGGCTCGGTTTCGTCAAATACACGTTTGATGTCATCCATCGTCCCTCCTACAGCGTAGAGACCGAGCGCCAGTTTGTCAATATCCATCGAATCTGACTTTAACAATTTCGGTTATAAAAGCAATATGGATAGTTTTCTAAACCTCCATGTCCGCTGCTACAGACACCACTATGAACGAACGCCCACGGATTGCTCCCCCTTCAATCCACATAACGCTCCAACAGCTTCGCCTTCCACTCATTCATCATCGAAAAACTCTCTGCCTCCTTAAAGAAAAATTCATTTCCCGCCACCTCAGCATAATCGACAGAATATTCATCCTCCAAAGTAACCGGAACCCGCTCCTCCATTCTCTCCAGACAGAACACAGGCAATATCAGATAATCATTGAACTCAAATACCCGATAAGGTTCCTTCCATGGCCCTGCTATTTCGCCCTCCAGAAAAATAAGATATTCTTTCCCCTCCTGCAGAAAATTCACAAACCCCGTATTCATGGCCATAATCTCAAAATAGGTAACCAATCCGGAATAGGTGACATTTACTTTATCCCCCTCTGCAGCGTCCTCCCCCTTATATACCTTCTCGATCTCCACAAGCTGCTTACGGATCTGAAAATCATACTCAACCTCCCCACAGGCCTTCACCAGCCAGATATTCCTGCTATTGTCAAGTTCCTCCTCCATCCTGGATATCGTACTCTCCACCAGATCCTTACTGATCACTGCAACCTGAAAATAATCCATCCGGTCCTCCCAATCATTGATATCCGTATAGAACTGTTTCTGATACACTCCGATACCAGCCGCCACCACAAATGATACTGCCACAATCATAACCACAATCCGCTTCATTGCTCTGTCTCCTCCCTCAGGCATCCGGCTTCCATCCGGTAAACCGTATCCGCCAGCAGACCAATATCCTCTTTGTTGTGACTGGCAAGAAGGATCAGGGCTCCCCGTTTCCGTTCTTCCTCAACAATCCTCCGCATAAGGCCTACGGCCTCCTCGTCCAGTCCGTTGGCCGGTTCATCCAACAAGAGCACATCCGGTTTTTCCATGATTGCCTGGGCAATCAACAGCCGCTGCTTCATGCCAAGGGAATATTTCCGGTACGCCCGCTTGTCCTCCGGGTCCAGACCCACCCGTTCCATGGCCTCCCGTATCTCCTTATCCCCTATAGTTTTCTTGATAGCTGCCAGCAATCTCAGATTCTTCATCCCGGTAAACTCCGGGTACAGGCCCGCGTTCTCAATAATAATTCCCAGGCTAGGCGGCACGTCCATATCCTTGTGCAACAGTTGATCCTGATACCATATCTCCCCTTCGTCTGCCCTGATGAGCCCCGCCAGAGCGCGGAGCAGCATCGTCTTCCCTGAGCCGTTTCTGCCTACGATCCCATATACATTTCCGCCGGAAAGGTGCATGGAGACATCATCTAAGATCATCTTTCCCCGGATTCTCTTTGTCACATTCTTTACGATCAGTTCCATCTCTTCACATTCCTTTCTCTACCCCGGTGGAAAGCAGCTCCATCCGCTGTACCACCTCTACGCTTATCATAACTGTCAAAACAGACACAATGCCCAATACCAGCACCGACATATTCAGCGTAATCCCACGCTCCATCTCGCTCATGCACTGCCGCAGCAGATCACTGCCACCTGATGAATGCCATGTCAGTATCAGATGGCGGAACAGATTTACTGGAACCTCCACTCCGCCAACCGTGACAACGCCATCCCACAGGAGTAGGGAGGTCGGAAATAACAGTTGTAATCCGGCAACGATAAAAAAAGCAGCCTTGCTCTCTGCCACAATAGCAACCACATTCATAAGCAGACTCAAACAGAATATCCATATTCCCTGCAGCGCCACATAATATACCAGAAGCACCAGAGAAGCTTCGTCCACTTTCACCTGATTCGTGATTCCAGCCGTTAAAACCACCGCAGCAGGATACAGCAGCACATACAGGAAAGAGCACCCAGCCAACTTTAACGTCTGTCGCAAAAACCAGAATCTGCGATTCACACATCTGGTAAAAGAATAAACACTGGCCGTGCAAAAGTGCTGATAGATCGTCGTCCCGAACAAAAAATAGAACATATAAAAATGCAGTGTCCGGAAAAGAAGCATCATCAGATAGTCCACAGATATATCAAAGTCCGAAAACCCCAGCGTCAGCACAATATCAGAGAAGTTAACCGTTCCATGAAACTGCAGATAATTCAATCCCTGAAGCATTCCAAACACTATGATGGGAATCACGCATTTAAACCAATTTCGCATCAGCATAGGCAGTCTCTCTTCCCCTTCTCATGTATGATCACAGCCGGCACAAGCGCCACCAGCAAAACAACCAGGAAATACCCAACTCCGTTCTTAGGCGCATCGTCAAATATGCTGAAATATATAAAATAGTTCGTATCTGTTCCATTTAATCCGGGAATCCTATTCCCAAAATATGAAGCATACAGCAACAAATAACAGGGTAAGAAAACAAATACTTTAAATCTCATCTTCAGCATAGAAATACCCAGTGCAAACACGGATAAAACCCCCGTCACGATTCCGAAAATAAAGGTAAAAAGAACCGCATAGAGATAAGGTGAGTAACAAAACAGCTTAACGAGAAACATCCGTTCAAAACTTTCCATTTTTTCATAGTTATTAAAATTGGAAACGTGCCCTACCGCATCCATCGGGAATGCAATACAATTCAATAGTATTTCCAATAAAAACGGAAACGTAAACACGGCAAAGGAGATAAGAAACACTGCAATTCCCTTACTGACGTAATATCTTCTCCTTCCCATCCGCGCTGCCAGATAATTCAACGCTCTGGACGACTTATCCTGCAGAAAAGAGAAAGAAGCCGGAATTACTAACAACAGCGGGAAATATTGCATAAAAAAGAAATGGAAGGACGCATTCTCCTGACTCAGTACCAGCAGATACATGGACATATACATATCTGTGACATCGGTTCCGCTGAAACGAAAAACATTTGTTAGATAATTAAGTAACACATATGCATAAAGGAATAAGAACATCACCATCGGCGCTTTCCGGGAACAGATTGCTTTCATCTGCCAAACTACTGCTTTTTTCATATGCTTATCATCCTCTTTTATCATAAAAATTTGCGTCTCACAAGCTACCCCTGTAAGATTTTTCCTTCAATGATAGGGTTCTCTCCAGTAGCAATCTTCCGTTTCTGCATAATCATCCTTATCATCCGAAAAAGCAAGACATATGATCCGCACCTCTCCCTGGCTGTTGAAATACTTCTGCGGTTCAAACAGAATTTCCTCACTAGTCTCTCCGGCTGGCAGGTTGATCTTGTCGCAATACAAGGGAACTCTCAATAACTCCCCATTATTCTTTATACGCGTATATTCAAAGTATGCAGAAACTAAGGTATTGTCCACCGTCAGGTTTTTTATCTGCAAGCGGAGACTTCGCAGCTCTATATCCAGATTCAATATTTCCGCTTTCTCCGGCACTCCAATTGCTACTTTCTGCGCATTATCCGTGTGACTTTCCGCATCCGTTGCCAGCGCCTCTATATCTGCCTCTGAAAAAATATATGGATAGCTGTATTCCGAAAGAATCGAATCTCTCTCCACAACATACTTCTTCAGCTCTGCTTTTAAGTCTGTCAAAGCCTCATAACTGACAAGCTTTCCTTCCCTGTCGCCGGATACCCCCGACAGATCCAGATAATACTCCTCGCCA
>CAKSAI010000193.1 GCA_934434905.1 uncultured Lachnospiraceae bacterium
CAACTACGCTTGTTGTATTCTTACCATTCACAACGTGTATATTGAAATCATACCAGGCACCTTCGGTCAGAAGCACATCATAGCCCTTTGTATCACCCCATTTCGTTCCGTCATACTGACGTACATATAATCGGTAGGCTTCTTTTACGTAGCGGTAATCCAGTACCAGATAGCTTCCGTTATCCTTATCGTAATTAAATATCACACCTTTGATGGAATTACCTTGATCAGGCACCACCTTAAAGGAGGTATGAAGCATATAGGAAGACTGATTTGCAAGATTTATATTCTTGTCAAGAACCATGCTATGCTGTGTAATAACCTGCGCGCCGCCTTTTGTTCTGCCAAAGAACATACCGCTCAATGTCTCATAACGCTTTGTATCCAGACGTGTATAAGCTAAATCCTCCTGCTTGAAGGCTCCAAATCTCATATCACCGATTGCTGTCTGTATCCCGTATTCCGAACCGCTCATTACCCAGGCATCTTTCTTGCAATATGTCGACTGCCACTCTGTATCGGTTGATTTCTTGTACTCGACCAGCACCTCTGTTGCGCCTTTTTCATTTTCAATCGGCGTAATACGGAAATCGTAGGTTGTATCTGCCTCTGCATTCATTACAAATGCAACATCACCCCAACCATCGCCCTTTCTCTGACGAATATAAATTCTCCAATCCTCATCCCATTCTTTTCCGTTTGATTCTCCATGTCTGTAATCCAGGATCAGGTAACTCTGGTCTTTTGGATTGTAATTCAGTAAAATACCCTTTATTTTATCTTCCGGTTTATCCGGCCGTTCCGGGAGGGCAAGGGATGTAGTAATGGTTTTTAAGCTTCGTACACTGTATTTATTCACCAACGAACCAAAAGTTGCCGTTGTACCTGCTGTTCTTGCATAGAATTCATTGTCATTCAACTTCTGCAGCAGACCGCTGTACACCGTAACGTCAGAGCCTTTATAGGGATTTGGAGCTGCCGGAGCATCCATTGTTACCTTTACGTCGCGAACTGCAAATCCCTTCACAGCGGTACGAACCCCTATGTAATCTCCGTTGATTGGTTCAATATCATAAACATCATACAAGTGCTGATATTTTCCGTTTTCATCCTTAATATAAATCTCGATCCAACCATCATTCTTCGCAACCTTCACAGTGCAAACCTTTGATTCCGTAAATTCCGGAAGGGCATCCAGAATATTGCCTCCTGCAATCTGCTTGTAAGTTACTTTTCCTTCTTCATCGATGCGGATGGAGGCAACGACCAACTGCGGATTCGTCTCGGAATTACTGATGTACACTCCATACTGGTTCTTTATTTCCCATCCCGGCTTCTCCGTCTCGCCCACCTCTTCTACTCCAAGCAGCAGCCCACTGAAGCGGGATACTGAGAAGAAATCGTGTGTCTGCGTAAGATCAAAGGTAGCCTCTACCGTACCTGCACCACTCTCCATTTTTGCACCGATGTAATATGCCAAAGCTCTTACGTCATCCGCTATCATGCCACTTTCTCCATCCTCCACGAATCTTCCCATAGAAGGCACCCAACTCTCCGGTGCTGCAAAAGCCAGACCGTTTTTGTCAATCGGATTGAAAAACTCCGGCAGCATGGTAGCAGCATTGCCGCCATCATACCAGATGTAACGTGTCGCCGCACCGGAAGGCGTATTGGAATCATCCCACTCCAACATCATTCCCATAATCGCCTCTTTATCAATGCCATATGTTTTATATGGGATGAACATTTCCACCGTCCAGGATTTGTCAACGGTTCCGCCGTCCGACTTGTTCAGTTCTCCGTCTACAACCACCTGGTAGTCTATACTTTCATTGGTGTAAACCCAGTTAGACCCTGAGCCTTTTGCGATTGCCATACGACCGTCTGCCGCAATGCAGAATTTCACATCATCCTTCTGCGGCGTGATCTGTCCGTCATTATTCACGTCAAGATATAAAAACACTGCATCGGAAAGCCTATATATCTGTGAATTATCAATGGCGTTTGATGCGTAACAGATGGTTGGGTCTGTAACAACAAAGGAAGCCGTAATACCTCTTTCTCCGTAATAATAACGGAAGGTAACTTCATCTGTTTCCGTTGCCGAATTACCAAAGGCGATACATGGAGCATCTTTCCAGATTTCTTCATCCAGCACTCCGTCTACATCATAATCCGGCTTGATATATTCTCCCTTGTTGAAGGTATCGCCGCTGGCAAGCTTTGTCAGCAACTCAACGCCACCTTTCTTAAAAAAGATTATGACTACTATACCCACAATAAGCAGTAACACCAAAGCAACTGTTAAAACAATGATCTTCTTTTTCTTCATATTATCTCCTTTCCCCGCTATCCTTTTACCGCCGCTGCCGCCATGGAATTCACAAACAAGTGCTGGCATGACAGATATAAGATTAAGATAGGTAAACTGGAAAGCGTCGCTGCTGCCATGATGATCGGCTGGTCGGATGCACGCCCTGACTGAACTGCTTTCGTCAACGACATTAACATTACCTGCAAGGTCTTATCCTGCACCCTTGTCAAATACATCTCCGGTGCAAGCAGATCGTTCCAGATTCCAAGGAACGTAAATACCGACTGTACCACGATTGCCGGCATACTGAGCGGGAACGCGATATGGAATATCTTTCCAAAGTGACCAAGTCCATCCATCGTTGCTGCCTCAAAAATCTCATTTGGCAAACTCTTCATATAGCGTTCCAGATAGAACACAACCCCCATCGTCCCAAAAAAGTGTGGGATTACAAGAGGCCAGAACGTACCAACAAGTCCTAACTTTGAGAACATGGTATATTGCGGCATCAAGGTTACGATAAACGGAGGGCCTATCAGACAGCAAATCAGCGCTGCGTCTCTCCCCTTGAAGTTTACCTTGGAAAATCCGTAGGCAACGATCACATCCACAAACAGTCCCACAAAAAGGTACGAGGCTTCTACGATCAATGTATTTAAAAGGCCTCTGCTAAAGGAAAACTGGTTCGGATTAAAAGAAAACAGCTCTTTGTATCCCCATAAGCTAAATTCCTTTGGAAAAAGATAAAACACATCTGCAAATTCCCTCATTTCCACTCTGGAACGGAAACTCGCGAAAAGCATATATAAGAACGGGAACAGCAAAACAACTGCAACCACACTTAAAACCGCATATAGCAGTGTGTGTGAAACAAAGCGTTTGGCTTTAGCCGCTTTATTATTATTTTTTATTGTTATTTTCGCCATCTTCCCAACCTCCTAATTATCCCGAATCATCTTCTTGTATTGCGGAATCGAGAATACTATGACGAACATCATCAATACGAAGGAAGCTGCCCCCACCAGCGGATAATTACCGCCCGTAAACTGATTGTAAATCCAAAACACAGCCGTATTGGATGCTGAGCTCGATACCATAGTGTAGTTATCCGCGAACGCATTCAGGCCGCCCGTAATACCGGTAAGTACCAGATACATAGTGATTGGTGCCAGTAACGGAAGCGTAATCTTAAACATCTTTATGAGTGGAGACGCCCCATCAAGCGCTGCCTGCTCATAAATATCTTCACTTATATTCTGCATGCCAGCCAGATACATCAGCATCGTTCCGCCGACACCTCCCCATACGCCTTTGATGATCAGGGAGTTCTTCACGATATCAGGGTCGATCAGCCAGGCAAAGTCCGTGCCAAACAAAGCGTTGAAAACACCGTCCGTATTAAAAAACCATTTCCACACAAGAGCAATTGCCACTGCACTGGATACTGCCGGCAGATAGTAAATGACACGGAAAACTGTTCTGCCCCGCAGGAACTTATAATTCAACGCATACGCCAACAGAAACCCTATAATCAACCGGATCGGAATACCCAGCATCAGATATACGGTATTCCACATAGCACGCCAGAAATCTCTACTTGTAAATACTTCTATGTAGTTATCCAGCGTAGCCTTCGTAATCTTATCTCTAGCCGCAAGCATATTGTAATCCGTAAAGCTTATTACCAGACAAAATACAGTTGGAAATACCGTAAAAATCAAAACCTTTAAAATCATCGGCGAGATCAGGAACCATCCCCAGCAATTTTCTCTGCGCTGCATTTTGGTCATTTTTTCGCTTTTTTTTGCCATTTTCGATCTTCTCCTACTTCTTCTATTCCGTATACAGCTTGTACTTTCCGTTTTGCTTATCGAGCACTGTCTGGATATTACCGGACAACCACTCCAATAATTCTTTTCCAGAAAGAACACCGTCTGTCGATGAATCGTAGGATTTCGGGCTTGTCGTCATTGTCCCCTTTGTCCAGTCAAAAATAATATAGTTTGGTTTATAAGCCGCTACCTTTCCATCCTTCATAAGTACGTGGTACAATTTGTACTCATCCTCAGCGTTTGTCAAAAGAGATGTTTCCCATGCGTTTCCTGAATTGTAGGTATATGCCGTTTTTCTTCTTCTACTGTTTTCAAGCTGTTCCTTGTAAACAATTCTGTTCTGCGGTCTGTTCAGTCCTTCCGGATCCTTCAATTCTGCTTCCATATAAGTGTCAAATTCATCTACACGGTTTGGAACAGCCATACCGTTTTCGTAGTTGTACTGCTGTGCTTCTTTATTTGTGCTAAGGAATTCGATCAGCTTATATGCTCCTTCCTTTACGTTGCTTCCCTTATACATAGCCAGGCAAACAGAACCCAGCACTGTCACATTTTTACTTCCTTCTCTTGCAGGAGCATTTACATCGGCCAGGTCATAAGATGTACTGGGAACCGGTGTTGGCAGAATATCCCAGTCAAAGCTTGCCTCCCATAGACCGTTGGTATCCCAGGTACCGCACCAAGTTGTGGCCGCCTGTTCGTCTACGAAAAGATCCCGCCCTGTTTTTTCCGCCTGCTTCTCTACGTTTGCGAAATTATACTTGATTGCAAGATCTGCTGCAAATTGTACTGACATTGCAAAATCATCATTGTTAATGTTGATCTTTGTCTTCTGTTCTGCCGTATCCCAGATCGTGAAACTTTTTCCGGTAGAAAGATATGCCAGATCAATCTCATAGGTACCGCCGGCATATACCGCCTGGCCGGTCATCTTCCGGCCTGCTTCTGCCAGATCATTCGCGAAGCGGATATATTGCGCCCATGTCATGCAAACCTGGTCATTCAGCTTTTTGCTTGCCGCATCATATCCAATCGTAAGGCTTCTGTCCACTGTGATCCCGGCTTCTTTCGCCATCTCCTTGTTATACACAAGGGCTGTAGGCCCTAAGTCTTTCGGCAGTCCATAAAGAGCTCCATTTGGATCTCCTATTGTCTTTGTCTCCTCATTAAAGCTATAAGCTCCAATTGATTCTTCATAAAGATCGTCACGGGACAGCGTCTCAGAAGCTTCTATGTATGGATTCAGGTTTTCAAATATGTCAGTGGAATACACCAAACGAATAAATTCCGTGTCTGCACAGTAAAATACATCCGGCATTTCGCGCGGATTTGCAATTGCGTTTGCAAGCACTGTCATGTAGTTATCGCCTCCAATCGGGTCATAGGATACATGATATTCTGGATATTCTTTCTCAAACATATCGATCATAGACTGGAAAATCCCCGTTTCATAAGTGTCACCCCAGCCCATCATAGTGATAACCGTCTGCCCTTTCTTCGGCCCATCATTATTACCGCAGCCGGTAAGACCGGTTACGGATATCATCATGGCTGCCGCAAGAAATAATGCTGCTACTTTTTTGAATCTTTTTTTCATAGTTTTGTTTTTCTCCTCTCAATGGTTTATTTTTGATTTTGAATTTTAATTATTTTATCTTGTCATTACAATGGGTTTTATCATATTCCCATCAATTACCATTTCGTCAATACAAAGTTCTCTGTGATGCGGATAATCGTCACCTATTCTTCTCCTATGGTAAGCAACGTATGTTTTCCCACCAAATTCGAATTTACTATTATGTCCGGGACCATCCGCTATCTCCGACGCTTTCAGTATAACCTTCTGATAAGTGAACGGTCCAAGAAGAGAATCGGCGATGGCTGCTTTCACACAATAGGTGCCATTCGTCCAGCCGCCATCTGAATACATAAGGATGTATGTGGTATCCGTTTTCAATAAACAGGGAGCCTCATGATATCCTTCCGGAGTAATCTCCATGATCAGGTCTTTCCTGCCTTCCTGCAACGCTGCCATGCCATCCATATCCGCATTCATTTTGCATACATTCAAATGCCCCCATCCCCCATAATACAGATAGACATCTTCATCTTCTTTATAAAAATGCGCATCAATCGGCTGCGCACCATTATAAAACTTATTGATAAACGGCTTTCCATTCTCGTAAATATTTTGAAACGGGCCTTCCGGTTTATCGCTTACTCCTATAT
>CAKSAI010000194.1 GCA_934434905.1 uncultured Lachnospiraceae bacterium
ACATTACCGACAGTGACAGCACCACACCAGCAATACTGTAGAAGAAGGTAACGGCATAGGCTCTTATGATCTGTTCCGGATTCCGGAAAGCCATCTCGTACGCAAAGGTACTCAGCTTCTTCGGAATAAAGGAGAACTTCAATATCGTCTCTCCACTCAGCGAAATGGATACCAGCAGCCAAATGGGCAGGATATAGGTCAGACAGGAAATAACATAGAACGTATGCAGCCCGACCTGCCCCCATGGAATCTTCTTTTTCCTTTTCTTACGTATTACATCACTCATACTGGCCTCCTCATTAGAACATAGAATTTTCCGGACTGACCTTCCGAACAATGGCGTTGGTGGTCAATAGCAATATCAGACCACACACACTGGTCAGAAGACCAACCGCCGTTGACCGACTCAATTCCCCTGACATCAGTCCCCGGTATACATAGGTGCCGAGAACATCCGTGGTTTCAAACAGGAATCCACTGCTCTGGGTTATGTTATAGTGCAGGCCAAAGTTACTGCCCAGGACGCCGCCGACACCGAAGATCAGATTCAGACAGATAAGCGGCTTCATAGCCGGGAGTGCAACATGCCAGCACTTCTGCCATACATTGGCTCCATCCACCGTGGCAGCATCAAACAGAGCCTCATCCACACCGAGCAGTGTAGAGTAATAAATCAGGAAGCCTGCGCCAATCCCCATCCACTGCCGCACGATTGTCAGGATCAACGGCCAGTATCCCGGCTCCCGATACCATTCCACCGCTTCTCCGCCCAATGCAGTAATCGCCTGATTGATGATACCATAGCTTGGACTTAAGAATGCGTATGTGATATAGGACACAATGACAATGGAAAAGAAACGGGGAAGCTGCATGATCGTCTGGTATGCCTTTCCGGCACGGCGACTCTTCAAGTGGTACATGAGCAGCGCATATAACGGACCCATAACGGTATCAACTGCCAGAAACCAGAAGCTGTATGCAAGCGTATTACGCAAAATCCGCTTCAGAGCCTGGGTCTGGAATATAAATTTGAAGTTATCCAGTCCTACCCATAAACTTCCCAAAATACCAAGTCAGGGAACATAGTCCTTAAAGGCAATCAATATCCCTACCATGGGCAGATATCCAAAGATGATCACACATACAAGTGCGGGAAGTGACATGGAAAAAAGCGTCATATTATCCCTGAATATCCTTTTCTTCTTAGACTTCTTAAGTGCTTCTGCGGTTAAGGTCTTCGTATCTTCATTCACTTTCTATTCCTCCGTCCATATTCTGATGATACTATCATTTTACCATACCTGAACATTTGCACAAGCCCTCCAAAAATGTGATTGGTGCAGCATTTGTGCTTCGTTTTATCGGAAATTTGTCTCCCTATAATGACAGTACCACCGGCTTAGCCGGTGGCACTGACTGAAATTAAATCCAGCTTCCGTCTCCTGTCTCGTCTTCCTTGAACTCTCCGCCATTAGAAAGTGTGACAATATCATCCTGCATAAGTTCTACAATATCTATCTTTGGCTCTTCATACATCATTTTCACTCCTCCTATCGGCTGTAAGTAGTTGCTTGCGTCTGCTCTGCAGCATTAAGTCCCTGCTGAATCGTCTTTGTGCTGGCTTCGCCGTAGACGATCGTACCATCCATGGTCTCCCAGAAGGCCTGTACAATAATTGCTCTTTCCGGATTGGTTCCTACTGTAATGTTACCCAGGTTCTTTGTAATAAAGTAATTTGAAGCGACACTAAAGTCCTTCGCCTCGACCTTTACACCTGCTGCAGTTATTGACGTATAAGCAGTTGTTGTCGTAAATTCCTTCGTGATTCCGTTCGAGGTAACCCGAAATCCCACTTTTCTGTAATTCAGAGTATCAACGGTGGTTACCAGACGCATCTGCACCTTTGAATCTGCGGTAATCTGGTCTACTGTTGTATCTGCCGGCAGTTTTAACTGTGCTTTCACGGACAAGACACTGCTGGGGACAAATTTCGCATATGCCTTCTTACCTGCCTCCAGCTTAGTAACGCTCTGTTCTACTGCTTCCGTACATGCCTCGTCGTAATACCAGCCTGCAAATACATAACCGACTCTCTCCGGCGCTTCATTGCTCTCCCGCAGGGCTGCAAACTCATCGGTATAATCAACGACATTCTTCTGTTCCGTATCTGTCATACCGAATAAGAAGTTATCAAAATACATAATTCCGTCCCGACCTGCCGTAACCGCAAAGGATACATCGGTAAGCTCGCTAAGTACCGTATCGTCAAGCTTCGTCAAGTCAAAGGTTATCACTTTGAACCCGTCATCCGAGTCGGCAAGTTCAGCGATAGTTTCTCCTGTTGCAGTAGGAACCGTATATTCCGTTCCACCGCTTGTGATCTTCATAGCCACACTTACATTGTCCTTATTGTACAGGCTGACTGCCAGATAATTGAATTTGCTCCAATCCTGTTTCATGCTGTGATAGGTAAGGATCGGCGATACTGTAAAATTACCTGTGTATGTTACCTTTAACGAAGCGGTTCCCTTCGCTTTCGTCACAGAATCATATTCATAGCTTCCGCCCGTCACCGCGAAGGAAGGCATATATTTATAATAGTCCGCCGGTGTATCTCCTGTCTGGGTGCATACCCATACATCCTTATCCGCATACATCCAATCCTGTGCTACAAAGTACTTAAGTGCGGCATTTGGCTTACCTACCGTATCATTCAACTCCACGGTACGGAACGGAGATGCCGGAATTCCTACGGAATTGCACAGATTAGATCCCTGACTCATGTCACTGAAAGCATAGATCACATTCTGCGGTTTCTCAACATAGCTGCTCCACACCTTCACCGTATCTTTATCCACGATTTCTGCTTCTGCATTTACAAAGACTCCATCTGCTCCGGCGATTGTAAATCCATGCACATTTGCGGAACCATCTGTCGTTTTCAAACCGCCATTTCCTACACGGTCAAGCTTCACATATGCTACATCACCCTTGATCTCCATGCTCTTATATACCGGTGCCGTATATTCATCGTCTCCGCCATATACCATGTTCATAGCCGCAAGTGCGAACCGTTCCGCAACCGGTGTCTTGGTACGCGGATGGATCGGATGAGAGGATTCTCCATTTCTCATATGTTCCAATGGAAGATCATACAGGGTAAGCATTGCCGTATTCTTGTCCGCGCTGCGCTTCCATGCCTGTTCCATATACAGAGCCATATAGCCCTTCACCATCTGTTCTGCAGTACCTGCTTCGTATGGTGCGATCTGTGTGAAGATAAATGGCATATCCTCGTTCTCGTAGCCAAAAGCCTCACTCCAGCTACGCTTCAGCAGATCCAGCTCGTCATCGTAGATGTCTGCGTTCCATTCATTGCTTTCTCCCTGATACCAGATGGTTCCGGCAACATTCATGCCTTCCATCGGACCGATCTGTCCATTATAGAGGGTAGACATATTTCCTGCATCCTGCGCCAGCGTATTCACATCGTAATACCACGCGGATGCATAAGGACTGCCAGTCTCCTTCAATGCCTTAAGGACTGTCTCGTCATGTTCAATCGCCTTTTGTGGTAACCAGGCTTCAATATAAGTTCCGCCAATTGCCGTGTCAACGACACCTACCGGTACGGCTAATTCCTCCTGCAGCGTTTTAGCAAAGGTATATGCGATTGCAGATACCTCTTTGACATCATCCTGACTGTTGCCATAACCCCAGTAAGAATTCGGAACATCAAGGGCCGGATAAGCCGGCTGTGAGCCCTTATAGGCATATGCATACTCCTGCTCTAAGTAGAAGCGCAAGTACGAATTATTCACCGCTGCGAGAATCGCTTCCGCATTCATGTCTTCCGAAACCTTCAATGCCATGTTGGACTGTCCGGCAGCAATCCATAATTCACCAATGAGGATATCGTTGATTACATGATGTGCATTTTCGCCAACGGTGATATCCATCTTATATGCGTCATAGCTGCCCGCGCGAGCCGCAAAGCTGATATCCCAACGTCCAATAGATGACACTGTCGCGGTCTGTGTTTCCACCAGGCTGTCCCCTTTATAGAGCTTCGCTGTAGCCTCCTGTCCCGGGATGCCATATCCCCACACATTCATCGGCTTATTCTGCTGGAACATCATACCGTCCGTAAATAGCGTAGAAACCGTAGGCGCGATCGTACTGATGGTGAAGGTTACATCGCTCTTCTGACTTGCATTCGAATCCCCCCAATAATTCAGATTCTGTATGGGATTATCCGTTGTAACCGCAAAATCACTCATGGTACCAACATTGAACCAATATTCGCTTCCCGTATTGGTATGTGCATTCTGATTGCTGAATGTATAGCTATGGGCATCATTGACTGTGAGCGTCCAATTACCCCCATCTTCCTTCACATACAGGGACAATGTGTCTCCCAGCGGCTCCAGCTGTTCTGCTGCGATAATCTCATATCTGCCGCTGACTAAATTGTTCGTGCCCTCATTCAGCAGCTTTAAAATCGTAAAATTACCGCACTTTCCATACAGCACCATATAACCCTTTTGATCGTACCACTGGGATGATTGGCGGACACTTTCGCTGTTCCAGTTGGTGGTATTGCCTATCGCTACTGCAATGGAATAGTCCGCAGATGCACTTTCATCTGTTTTCTTAATATCTGTAATACGATACAGCAGCCCACGATCCACTGCATGCGGATACATGCTGCTCACATAGGTATTATATAAGCTCGCCGGATATGTCACCTGCACACCAGCGGAAACTTCCTCTAATGTGATCTTATCGCTTTTTGCTGCCACATCTGATTTTGTGACAATCCCCGATGGCATCTCATCATAGACGGTAACCACGCAGGTTCCTTTGACTCCGTTCTCCGCTGTCGCCGTAATTCTGGCGGTTCCTTTTGCAACGGCTGTCACGATTCCCTGTGCATCTACCGTCGCGATACGTTCATTGTCCGATGCCCATGTGATAGATTTGTCCTCCGTATCCTCCGGTGATATCGTTGCTGATAATCCGGCAGTTTTCCCAGGTACCAGGCTGAGCCCGCTGCAATTCAATGAAACCTCTTTCGCACGTATGACAGTTTTCGAAATGTCCTTTATGACATAGGTTGCACTCTTGGACGCATCCTTACTCCATACTCTCGTGGAATAGGTTGTCTTATCAATAATCGACGGCCATATCTGGAAACCAAATCTTGCTTTCTGGAAAGAACTGCTGGAGAACCATGCCCCTGATTCCTCGAAGGTGATCGACTCATTTCCTTCCACGGTAAGTGCATACTTACCCGTCTCTAACACCTGGATATCAAACGCGAGATTGTTCCCACTGGGCGGATTCTCCAAGGTACCGTAGGCAAGGATATAACCGCTATCGGAACCCGTAAGCGTCGGGTCAGACTTCTCTCCCCAACTCGGAGCCGTTCTCCACACCTTATAATTACCGTTGCTACTGATTGCCATGGAAATTGTTGATTTGGCATAATTCAAGCAATTTGTTTCTTCATATCCCATATGTGTCACAAAGGAATAACCATCTTCCCCATACGGTGTCGTGATTCCCTCAAGTTCAAAATGAACTCCCTGCGTCGCATCATACGTCTTCTGTGTGGTAAGGGTCTGATATTGCGCTATGGAAGAACCATGTGTCACCTTAACTCCACCTTCTGCATAGTCTTCAACAGTAAGATAGTTTGCGGTATAGAAGTCCCCAGCAACAGGAGCAGTCTCTATCACGGACACCTTACATGCTGCCGTCGCGTTCCCGCTGGCTGACCGTGCAGTAATGGTTGCTTTTCCCTTCGCGACCGCTGTCACCACTCCGTTTTCTACGGTAGCAACTGCTTTATTATCGGATTCCCACACAATCGCCTCGTCTGCATCTGCCGGGGTTACCGTTGCCTGCAGTGTTGCCTGCTTTCCCTTTTCAAGAGTGACTTTGCTTCGGTCTAATGTCACATCGGTTATTTTTATAACAGATTTGGAAATGTCCTTTATGACATAGGTTGCACCCTTGGACGCTTCCTTATCCCATACTCTCGTAGAATAAGTTGTCGTATCAATAATTGACGGCCATATCTGGAAGCCAAATCTTGCATTCTTGAAAGAACTGCTGGAGAACCATGCCCCTGATTCCTCGAATTTGATCGTCTCATTCCCTTCCACGGTGAGTGCGTACTTACCCGTCTCTAATACCTGGATATCAAACGCGAGATTATTTCCGCTGGGCGGATTTTCCAAGGTACCGCAGGCAAGGATATAGCCGCTATCGGAACCCGTAAGCGTTGGATCAGACTTCTCTCCCCAACTCGGAGCCGTTCTCCACACCTTATAATTACCGTTGCTACTGATTGCCATGGAAATTGT
>CAKSAI010000195.1 GCA_934434905.1 uncultured Lachnospiraceae bacterium
CTCTAAGGACTAAGCAGGAAGCTTTCTCATATATTACACTTCTGCCTTAAAAGCTTCCACATCATCACACCGACTACATTCGTCTCAGATCTCCCTGGTATACTCTCTAAGCCATTCACGCTCCGCATCTGTCAGATACGGCGCCAGTGTCTCGTACACCTGCTTGTGGTAATCGTTGAGCCTGCGTCTCTCCGTCCGACTCATCTCCTCCGGCAGGATCGCATCCAGGTCGATGGGGGCAAAGGTAATATTTTCAAAATACATAAACTGCCCGTACTCATTCTTCTCGCCCTTACGGCAGATCAGCTCATTCTCAGTACGGATTCCGTACTTGCCCTCCAGGTATACACCCGGCTCATCGGTGGTGATCATGCCTTCCTCCAGTACACAGCTGTCGCTCCGCTCCGGAACGATCTTCCAGCGAATGCCATTGGGACCCTCGTGGACATTGAGGATATGACCGACACCGTGACCGGTCCCGCACTTATAATCGAGATCCAGATCCCAGAGAGGCCCTCTGGCCAGAATGTCCAGATTGATCCCCCGGCAGCCATAGAGGAACCTTGCGTTTGCCAGGTTCATGTTGCCGCGGCATACCGCAGTAAAATGCTGCTTCTCCTCCTCGGTCAGCTCACCCAAAGCAATGGTTCTTGTGATATCGGTGGTTCCCTCCAGGTAATGCCCGCCGGAATCCACCAGCAGGAAGCCTTCCGGCTTTAACACTGCATTGGACTCTGCGTTGGCGCAGTAATGCATCATGGCCGCATTCGGACCATAGGCGCTGATGGTATCGAAGCTCAGATCCAGAAAATGTTCCTGCTGTCTCCGCAGATTCTCCAGATAGTCGGAGGCTGAGATCTCCGTAATCTCCTGCTTGCCGATATTCTGCTTCAGCCAGTACATAAACTTCGTCATGGCCACGCCGTCCTTGATGTGAGCCTTTCTGGTATTTTCAAGCTCCACTGCATTCTTCACGGACTTCATAAGCTCCGTGGGGTTCTCCTTGTCCACCACCTGAATCTTCGGATCTAAGCAATGGCAGATCCGGAAATTCACAGTCCCCTTATGAAGGAGTACCACTTCCTCCTCAGGCAGCGTCTCCACGTCCTCATAGATCGCATTGTAATCCTTTACGGTGATCTTATTTTCCTTAAGGTAAGCCCTTACCTCATCATTCAGAACCTTCTCATTTACATACCAGCGGCATTCCTGCCCGGTCACCAGCAGGAAGGACAGTACCACCGGAACATGGTCGATATCATTTCCCCGGATGTTTAATAGCCATGCAATATCGTAGAGGGATGTCAGGATGTGTACGGTCGCACCCTCTTCCTTCATATGCTCCCGAAGCCGTGCCAGCTTCTTCGCAAGGCTCTCGCCCGCATACTCCGGTGCCACTACCCAGACCGGCTCCGCCGGGAGTGCCGGGCGGTCTGTCCAGATGTGATCCACCAGATCCTCAGACACATAGAGTCTGCCATTCTTCTTCTCCGCGATCTCCTGATATTCATCGCCGCTCTTTCCATTGATGACCCTGCCGTCGAAGCCGAGGCACCGGCCCTCCTTCAAGTTCTGCTCTACATATTCCTTCACCTTGGGAACGCCTTCCTCTCCCGACTTAAAGAGCTTCACACAGCTTCCCATAAGCTGCTGTTCCGCCTGGATGAAGTAACGGCCATCCGTCCAGAGCCCGGCTTCCTCCCTGGTGATCACCGCGGTTCCCGCGGAACCTGTGAATCCGGTTATAAACTTCCTGGCCTTGAAATAATCTCCCACATATTCGGATTCGTGAAAATCCGAAGTAGGGATGATGTACATGTCAATCCCCCGCTGCTCCATCTCACGGCGCAGCGCCGCTATCCTTTCATTTATCATGATGGTCCTGTCCTTTCCTTTCATAATGCTCTGTCATGAAGTATAGCACTCTTTTCTTTAAAAATCTACTTTTTATTGACATATCACAAGCAAATATGCTACCATAACCTGCTGGGTATCGTGGCTTTTATTATGATCAGAAACGGAGATACAAAAAATGATGGATCAGACATACATGAAAACGAAAAAAATATTCCCCCTTGTAATGTCCATGGCAATACCGATGGTATTGTCCATGCTGATCAATTCCTTGTACAATATTGTGGACAGCTTCTTTATCGCTAAGATCAGCGAGGATGCCATGACGGCGATCTCGCTGGTTTTTCCGCTTCAGAACTTCGCCGCCGCTGTCAGCATCGGCTTCGGTGTAGGTGCAAATGCGCTCACAGCCTTTTTCCTTGGGGAAGGTGATCAGCGACGTGCCGACGGGGCAGCATCTCTCAGTATTCTGCTGTCTCTGGTACATTCGGCTATTCTGACAGGAGTCCTCTGTTCTGTTACGGCTCCCTTTCTTCAGGGCTTTACCGGAGAGCAGAAGGTTCTCGACTACGGCCTGCGGTATGGGCGTATTGTATTTGGATTCCTTTTTATCAGTCAGATCAGCCTGGTCTATGAGAAGCTGTTCCAGGCAGTTGGACGTGTCCGCATTACGATGATCAGCATGATCGCCGGCTGTGTTACAAACATCATTCTTGATCCGATCATGATCTTTGGCCTGGGTCCCTGCCCGGCCATGGGGATCGAGGGTGCAGCCATCGCTACGGTGATCGGGCAGGGTGTATCGCTCTTATTCTATCTCGTCGCCTGGTGGAAGGGGCTTTTGCAACTGCACCTCTCTCTGCCGGAAGGATGGCGTTTCCGCCGACTGGCAGGACGGCTCTACGGCATCGGGATTCCGGCGATCTTAAACCAGGCCTTGCCCTCTCTTCTGATTGCGACCCTGAACGCTGTACTTGCCGCATTTTCCCAGACAGACGTATTGATCCTGGGCGTTTATTACAAGCTTCAGACCTTCATTTACCTTACCGCAAACGGCATTGTCCAGGGAATCCGCCCATTGGTCGCATATAATTACGGTGCCGGGATTCCCCGGCGTGTACAGCAAATCTTCCGAACCGCACTCTGTACCGCCCTCTGTGTGATGGCTGTGGGGACCTTATTGTGTCTGCTCATCCCACAACAGCTCATCGGTATGTTCTCATCGAATGCAGACACCATCCACGCAGGAGCTGCCGCACTTAGGATCATCTGTGCCGGATTCCTGGTGTCCTCCATATCGGTGGTCGTCAGCGGAACCCTGGAAGGACTTGGCTTTGGATTCCAGTCCTTCGTCATCTCGCTGCTTCGGTATGTCGTAGTCATACTTCCGGCTGCATGGATACTGAGCCGCTTCTTTGGGGCTGTCGGTGTATGGCATGCCTTCTGGATCGCAGAACTCACAAGCGCTGCGGCGGCAGCTATTCTTTACCGCTATGCCATAAGAAAGATTAAAAAGAGCAATACCACTGCCTAACAGCTCTATGGACGACAGTTTTTACAGGGTTCATACCCCTGACTGATCAGGCTCTCCCGGCTCTCCGACGAAGTAGCCCTACTTTCTTCCTTCCTCTTCTTCACACTGCCGCAATCCGGACGGTGGAATTTCTTCGTACTCGTGTTGAGTATGTATGTGGTGGTAGTATCCTGACCGGAATTGCCATCGCCGGCATTCCCGTTGCCTGCGCTGTCCGCCTCAGCGATCTCTTCGCCGCTTCGGTAATCCATGCAGACTTCGTTGGCAAAGCGGATATTACTTCCATCACTTACAGCGGTGATTACTCCCTGGAGGTCCGTCCGAAACAGGGACGCTCCCAGCTTCTGGATGGACAGCATCACAGAGGCGCCCGGATGGCCGTAGCTGTTGTCCCTGCCGCAGCTTATGATAACATAGGAGGGCGACACGGCCTGCAGGAATTCTTCACTGTTGGAATATTTGCTTCCATGATGATTGGCTACATATACATCGCTATGCACATCCGTGCCCTTGTACAGGACATCCTGCTCGCTCTCCTCCGTGCAGTCTCCGCAGATCAGAAAGCTGCTATCTCCATAAGACAGGCGGATTCCCAATGAGTTGGAATTGGCATCCTGATAACTATAGGAAGCGGGACAGACCACCCGAAAGCTGCTGTCTGCAAAGGTATAGGTGTCACCCAGCCTGGGATGCTCCACCGGAATATTCTTCTCTTCAATCACGCGCAAATAGGACTGATAGACCTTGGTGTCCGCCTTGTAATCCGGTGACAACACCTGTTTACATTCAAAGGCATTCAGTACACCCACCACTCCATTGAGATGATCGGCATCGTAGTGGGATACGATCACATAATCCAGGCGTTCCACGCCCTCCTTCTTCAGATAGCTCACCACATAGGAGGAATAGTCCTTATCGCCGCCATCCATCAGGAGAAAAGAATCTCCCTGCCTGATGAGCGCGGCGCTTCCTTGTCCCACATCCAGGATCTGCACGGTCAGTTCCTGTGTCCCCTGCGTCCCGCAGCTTGTAGCTGCTGTAAGCAGGCACACGGCCAGCAGAATGGACCAGAGGGTTCCGGAAATCCTCTTCCAGGAAATCTTCTTTTGAAAATTATTCATAATTCTCACCTACATATTCCTGTTTTACAGTCCTCCTAAGGCCTTCCCACGCGCTCCTTAAGCCTTCTTCACCGCAATCGCCTCGATCTCCACCAGGCCGCCCTTGGGAAGCTTCGCTACCTCCACGCAGGAACGTGCGGGAACCTCACCCTTAAAATACTCGGCATAGATAGCGTTCACTGCTCCAAAATCATTGATATCGTCAAGAAATACCGTGGTCTTTACCACATGAGCAAAGTCGGACCCTGCTGCCTCAAGAACAGCGGACAGGTTCTTTAATGCCTGATGAGTCTGTGCCTCAACACCTTCCGGGAGCTGCCCGCTTTCCGGGATCAGTCCCAACTGCCCGGATGTAAATATCAGTTCTCCGGCCGCAACTGCATGTACATAGGGTCCCACTGCCGCCGGTGCGTTGTTTGCATTGATTGATTGTTTCATGATGATTTCCTCCTTCATTTACAATGATAATATTTGAAAAAGCCCGGAAATCCAACCTTCCGGGCTTCATCATTATCTTTCCTAGACTCTCGACAGATATTCTCCTGTACGGGTATCGATCTTGATGATATCATCCTGATCTACGAACAGTGGCACATACACTGTTGCTCCTGTCTCCACAACAGCCGGCTTGGTAGCGCCTGTAGCGGTATCTCCCTTGAAGCCAGGCTCTGTGTCAGTAATCTGAAGCTCCACGAACAGTGGCGGCTCCACAGCAAATACGCTTCCGTTATGGGACAGCATCTTCACCATCTCATTCTCCTTGACGAACTTCAGAGCGTCACCGATGGACTCCTTGTCCAATGCGATCTGCTCGTAGGTCTCTACGTCCATGAAGTGGTACAAATCTCCGTCAGAATACAAATACTGCATATCTGCCCGGTCAATACGTGCCTGAGGACATTTCTCAGTAGGACGGAAGGTTTTCTCAACCACACCGCCGTTCTTGATATTCTTCAGTTTCGTTCTTACAAAGGCTGCGCCCTTTCCTGGTTTTACATGCTGGAACTCAATGATCTGGTATATATTATTATCTAATTCGATTGTTATACCATTCCTGAAATCACCTGCTGAAATCATTTCATCTTCCTCCTTAAACTATTCAGGACACGCCTTGCCCTGATGCTTTTTCTATTCTATTATAAAATTCCGAATTTTTCAACCTTTTTTTAATTCCTGGCCTCAATTTCCGCAAACATGTCCACTCTGGTCTGATGACGTCCCCCTAAAAACTCTGCATCCAGGTACGCTTTCACCATATCCTTGGCCAGCTCCGGCCCCACGATCCTCGCTCCGAAAGCCAGTATATTGGCATTGTTGTGTTCCTTGATCAGACGCGCGGTAGTGGCATCCGAGCACACACCGGCACGCACGCCGTGTACCTTGTTGGCCGCGATGGAGATTCCCACGCCGGTTCCGCAGATAAGAATCCCGCAGTCTGCCTGGCCACTCACCACGGCGCGTCCCACCTTCTCCCCGTATTCCGGATAATTACAGCTCTCATTGGAATCCGTACCGAAATTGATCACCTCATGCCCCAGCTCCTTGACATATTCCATGATCTCCATTTTTAATGCCGTAGCGGCATGGTCATTTCCGATGGCTACTTTCATATTTTTTCTCCTCTCTTTTCTTCTTTTTCCGATAAAAAAACAAAACGATCTTCTCCAGATAACGCTTGAGAACGATCTGGATCTCCTCCCTGGGATGAAGCGGTTTTACCAGGATCGTACGCATGCCGCAGCGCCTGGCTCCGTAGACATCCGTAAAGATCTGATCTCCCACAAAAACACAGGAATTCAGATCCGTATGCATCAGTTCCATGGCTTTCAGATAATTCTTTCTGGAAGGCTTATGC
>CAKSAI010000196.1 GCA_934434905.1 uncultured Lachnospiraceae bacterium
GAAATTGCCTTTTCGATTATGAAGCCCAGCAGTATACCTGGCTGTATGATGCTGCAAAGCAGGTGAATAACGAAGTACATGAGATCGAACAGGTATACAATGAGTATGAATGGGCAGACGTAATGTATAAGAAGGTTTCATCTTCGAACGCAATGCTGGAAGGACTTAAGACAGGTAACACAGCAGGCAGCGACGGCACGGTGACGATTGCTTCCTGTACACAGGATACCATGGCGGGCATATTTACAGCGAAGGACAGCACAAGCGACAGACAGAATGCTTATATGTTTGTGAACGTGGCAGATCCGAAAGAAAAGTTAAGCAGTGATGTGACCGTACAGTTTGCAAGCGGTACACGGGCGGTCTTAGTCTGCCGTCCGGGGATGCAGACCGTGATTCCCATCAGCAGCAATCAATATACATTTACATTAAGTGCAGGCGAGGGACTCTTCGCGGTACCGCTGAAATAGCCGGAAGAAACAGAAATTTTGGATATCCTTGAAATAGCAGACAGGAAAGAGAATATGGATCTGAACAACTATGATATCATTTATAACAGAGCGGTTACATCCTGGGATGAGGCGTTGCCGTTTGGCAACGGCAGGATGGGCTGTCTCCTTTATGGAGACGGTCCCATCCGTTTTGCGCTGGACCGGGTCGACCTGTGGGATACAAGACCGCATCCGGCCACATTGGAGGATGGATTCTGCTATGAGAATCTGGTAAAGCTCTCATTGAGTAAGAAGGAAGAGGACTGGAACGAGAGAGAACGACTCTTCGAGAATGTATATAATGAGCTGCCGTACCCATCCAAGATCACAGCCGGGCGTCTGGAACTGGACTTTGGAAAAAAGCTGGAACAGGTGCATTCCTATCTGAATATAAAAAAAGCAGTCGGAAGGATGTCTTTTTCGGAAGGAAGCGTGGAGGTGTTTCTGCATGCCACGAGAGCTGCCGGGGTGGCAAGGGTGTCAGGAAGCTATCAGCTTACGCTGCACATTCCGGATTATATTTCCGAAGGAGAATACAAAGACTTTCCGATATCGGGGGAGGGCGGAGCTATTTCCCCATTGAAAGGGATGGGGTATCCGAAGGCGGAGATCATCCGGGAGGATGGCTTTACTTTTTGCAGGCAGGAAACAAGGACCGATTTCTCCTATGGAGTATTTGTTTATTCTGTCAAAAGAGCAGGTAGTACAGAGCTCTATTTTACGGTAGCGACCAGCAACGATGCGAAGGATTATGCAAAGGATGCAAAGCAGCAGTTAAAGGCAATTGCGGAAGTAGGATATGAGCGCTTAAAGAGAGAGCATATTGCCTGGTGGGAGAATTATTGGAAACAATCCGAGATCTCCATTGGCGATCCTCTGCTGGAAAAGACCTATTACCGTTCCTGGTATCTATTTGCCTCATGCAGTCGGAAGGGTTCTTATCCCATGCCCCTGCAGGGGGTATGGACAGCAGACAATGACTGTCTTCCGCCATGGAGAGGAGATTATCATCATGACACCAACACCCAGCTTTCCTATCAGTCTTATTTAAAAGCAAACCGACTTGACGAGGGGGAAGCCTTTCTGGATTATCTGTGGCGGTTAAAACCCCAGTTTGAAAGGGTGGCACGGGAGTTTTATCATGTAGACGGCCTGTTGATCCCGGGGGTGTCTACCATAGACGGGAAGCCGATGGGCGGCTGGTCCCAGTATGCATTGTCACCGACCATGAGTATCTGGACGGCGCAGAGCTTTGATGAATATTATCTGTATACGGGGGATGAAGCGTTTCTTAGAGACCGTGCATTTCCGTTTTTGGAAGGAATCGGGAAAGCCATCAAAGGACTTCTAAAGGAAGAAAACGGAAGGCTGTATCTGCCGCTTTCCACTTCGCCGGAGATCCATGATGCAGCGCCGGAGGCGTATCTTGAGCCGAACAGCAATTTCGATCTTGCGTTGATGAGATATCTGTATGCCAGATTGATTGATTATTGCGGGATCCTTCATAAGGATGCGGAGGAATATGTATCCCTGTTATCCGGGCTTGATGACATTGCAACCATTGACGGTTTTATTGGATTGAACAGAACAGAGCGATTGCAAGAATCACACAGACATTTTTCACATCTGATGTGTCTGTATCCGCTGCATTTGATCAACTATGATACGGAGGAGCACAAGAAGCTATACCGCAATGTAATCCGGGAGATAGAGCGTCTGGGAATGGGATTCTGGGTTGGTTTCTCGTATGCTATGTGCGCACAGATTTATGCAATGGCAGAAATGGGCAATGCCGCTTATGAGAAGCTGCGCCAGTTTGCAGATGGATTTGTGGCAGAAAATGGGTTTCATTTAAACGGGGATTTCCAGAATAAGGGATATTCAACCCTTCATTATCGCCCTTTTACGCTGGAAAGTCTGTTTGGCTATTGCGATGCCCTGCAGGAAATGCTTTTGCAGGAACACCAGGGGTATCTGCATTTGTTTCCGGCTATTCCGGGAACATGGGAAGGAAGAGACGTTTCTTTCCGGCAGCTTCGAAGCTATGGGGGCGTACTCGTCAGCGCACGGGCGAAGGATGGGTATTTACAGGAAGTCCTCCTGGAATTGCCAAAGCCTATGCATGTAAAACTGAAAAACACGTTTCGGGGAAAAAGTGCGGTACTTAAGTGCGCAGGCAGAAACGAGATAATCTTTGAAAAGGATGGATTTTTCAAAATCAGTCTGCCGAAAGGAACCGCAGAGATAGCAGCAGAACAGACAGTAGCGAAACAGCAAGCGACAGAACTGGTAACAGTTGAGAACGTAACGGCAGAGCAGAGCGTCAGGAAGGATGAAAGATTATGAGAAATGAGATTAAGTTTGGATTCTGGAACTATGTGGAGAGCGGTGTGTTTGGAAGGGAAGCAGTAAGTGACTGGAAGGATATGCACTGTAATCTTCCCATGAGCTTCACCTACGACTACACGCGTCACAAGAAGCAGGATATGCTGGACATTCTGGATGCGTGCCAGGAGAATGATATGCAGTTGATCGTCTGTGACAGCAGGACACATTTTCGGACACTGTGTGAGGTTGGTGAGACAAGGTTTATTGAGGGAGTAAAGCAGGCATATCTGGACTTTGGAACGCATCCGGCGACATTTGGATTTTTCGTGGGGGATGAGCCAAGACCCGATGAAAACGAATTATATATCCGAACGGTGCAGCTTGTGATGGCGTATGCCCCCGGATTAATCCCATTTGCAAATCTTGTGCCGTACTGGGGCGGCGGCTCGGACTATGATATGCTTGTGGGTGCCGGTGAGGAGGAGCATACAAGGCTGGTGGAGGATTTGCTGAGAGAAACACATATCCCTCTGATCGGCTATGACCAGTATTCGCAATGCTTAAATGAGGCCCACAATCAGGAGTGCGGGATCAACAGCTATTTCTACGTTTTGGATCAATACAATGCTTTGACGAAAAAGTATGAGATTCCGTTTTATGTGACATTGCTTGCCTGTGGGCATTGGGCGTTTCGTGTCCCGACGGAAGATGATATCCGTTGGCAGATCTATACATCATTGGCTCATGGAGCAAGAGGCATTTTGTGGTTTCATCTCTATCAGTATGATGCGGGCAGCAGTTATGTAGGAATGCCCTTATGCGGTCCCGGACGGTTAAGGACACCTGTCTATGACATGATCCTTCGCCAGCAGTATATTTTTGACTGCTATTACAGGGAGCAGTTTGACAAAATGGAAATGACGGCGGTTTACCATACCGGGCATATTTATGATCCAAGAAGGCGGTTTTGCGCAGATGATATTCTGCTTGACGTAAACGGAAAATTTTCCTATCCGACGATCCTGACTTATTATAAGGAATATGAGAGCGGGGACAGGTGGATGTCAGTTGTGAATGCCCATCAAAGGCTAGCAAATCGGATCACCTTAAAGTTCCAAAATGGCAGGGAGGAAGTTTTCTGGCTTGCACCGGGAGAGATGAAGCTTCTGAAGCTGGATGCGTATATGAATTAAGGCAGCGGGGGCGGTTCCGCAGGCTGTAAAAATAGGAAGCACAACAATATTGTAGCAGATTGGAGTATCTAAAATGACAGACAATGCGAGAATAACCGGCCGTGTAACCATCCCGACAGATGTGGATGTAGTGCCGGAAACCATAGAACTGATGAAGCGCTGGGGCGCGGATGCCATCCGGGATTGTGACGGTACCGCTTACCCGGAAGAATTAAAAAACGTGAATGCAAAGGTATATGCTACCTACTATACCACCAGAAAGGATAATGACTGGGCCGAGGCAAACCCGGATGAGATCCAGCAGATGTACATCATGACATCCTTTCACACTGCAGTAGGACCGGAGCTATCCATCCATCTGATGGATCACCTGTATCCGGACATGCTGAAGGTCAATTCCCGTGATGATATTACGCGGTGGTGGGAGGTCATTGACCGTACCACCGGGGAAGTGGTTCCTGTATCACAGTGGGATTATCGCGAAGAGAGCGGGGACGTGACCATACATGGAGCGAAGAAGTTTCACGACTATACCGTAAGCTTTCTTGCCTATATCATGTGGGATCCGGTACATATGTATAATGCTGTGGTTAATGGCTGGGATGTGACAAAGCGGCAGCTTACCTTCGATGTGCGTCAGCCGAAAACGAAGGAATTTTCCATGAAGCGTCTGAGAAAATATATCGAAGAACATCCCTATGTGGATGTGCTGCGTTACACCACCTTTTTCCATCAGTTTACATTGATCTTTGACGAAATGGCCAGGGAGAAGTTTGTGGACTGGTACGGCTATTCCGCTTCCGTAAGTCCATACATTCTGGAGCAGTTTGAAAAAGAAGTGGGTTATAAGTTCCGGCCGGAATATATCATAGATCAGGGCTATATGAATAACCAGTACCGGATCCCCTCAAAGGAATTTTCCGATTTTCAGGCATTTCAGAGGAGAGAGGTGGCGAAGCTTGCCAGGGAGATGGTGGACATCACCCATGAGATGGGAAAGGAAGCCATGATGTTCCTGGGCGATCATTGGATCGGCATGGAGCCGTTTATGGAGGAGTTTCAGACCATCGGACTGGATGCGGTGGTGGGAAGTGTTGGCAATGGCTCTACGCTACGGCTGATCAGTGATATTCCGGGCGTAAAATATACAGAAGGGCGCTTCCTGCCCTACTTTTTCCCGGACACCTTCCATGAGGGCGGAGACCCGGTGAAGGAGGCGAAGGAGAACTGGGTGACTGCCCGCCGCGCAATTTTAAGAAAACCCATTGACCGGATCGGATATGGCGGCTATCTGAAGCTTGCACTTAAGTTCCCGGAATTCATTGATTATGTAGAAAGTGTATGCAACGAATTCCGTACCCTGTATGAGAATATCAAGGGGACAACGCCATACTGCATGGAGAAAGTGGCGGTATTGAACAGTTGGGGCAAGATGCGGGCCTGGGGAAATCATATGGTTCACCATGCACTGTATCAGAAGCAAAATTACTCTTATGCGGGAATCGTTGAAGCTCTTTCAGGAGCGCCATTTGATGTGGTGTTTATAAGCTTTGATGATGTGAAAGCAGATCCGCATATCCTGGATGATGTGGATGTGATCATCAATGTGGGAGATGCTTACACAGCCCACAGCGGCGGGGAGAACTGGAAGGATGAAACCATTGTGACAGCAATCAAGGGTTTCATATATAATGGCGGCGGCTTCATCGGTGTGGGCGAGCCCACTGCCTGTCAATGGGAGGGGCGTTTCTTCCAGCTCGCCAATGTACTTGGTGTGGAGAAGGAGAACGGCTTCAACCTGAACATGGACAAGTATAACTGGGAGGAACATGAACATTTTATCACCGGGGATTGTACAAAACCCATTGATTTCGGCGAAGGCAAGAAGAATATCTTTGCGTTGCCTGAGACTACGATCCTTCGCCAGATCGACAAGGAGGTGCAGATGGCAGTCAATGAGTTTGGAGACGGACGGTGCGTATACGTCAGCGGACTTCCGTACAGCTTTGAAAACAGCAGGATCCTGTATCGGGCCATTTTGTGGGTAGCCCATGACGAGGATAAGCTGCACCGGTGGTTCAGCAGTAATTTCAATGTAGAAGTCCATGCTTATGTGAAGAATGGCAAATACTGCGTGGTGAACAATACCTACGAGCCGCAGACCACAACCGTGTACCGGGGAGATGGGACAAGCTTTGAACTGGCACTTGCGGCAAACGAAATTGTCTGGTACGAGATTTGAACCTCTCATCACTAAAGTGACAAGATTCTTGCGAACAGAATCCTAACAGATCCTTATTTAGCAAGCTAACCC
>CAKSAI010000197.1 GCA_934434905.1 uncultured Lachnospiraceae bacterium
TGACGCTTGGCGTATGTGCAGTGTTTATCCAGCTTCAGTCCGAGATCAATACCAGAATGCGGAACGTGGCCTCCATGGAGAGCCAGATTCTGGATCTGAAAACCGACAATGACGCTACCATGAATCGGATCGAGACCTCCGTTAATCTGGAGGATATCAAGAACGCAGCCATAGACCAGCTCGGTATGGTATATCCGGGTCAGGATCAGATTGTTTATTTTAAAGTGGATGCCAATGACTATATGAATCAGTATCGGGATATTCCTGAGAAGTAGAGAAGGTAGCAACAGGTGGCAGCGAAAAAGAAAAAACGAAGAAAAAGAGAGTATAAGTTCGGAAAATATATGCAGAAAAAGCTGATGGTAACCTTCCTGGCAGTGATGGTTCTCCTGGTGGGACTGATCGTGCGGGTTGTTTACATTCAGCGGCATAACGGGGAGAGATACGAGCGCACGGTATTGAACCAGCAGGGGTACAGCAGCGAGACGATTCCCTATCGGCGGGGCGATATCCTGGATTCTAAGGGAACGATCCTGGCTACCAGCCAGGATGTGTATAATGTAATCCTGGACTGCAAGGTGATAAACGATGATGAGAAATATATAGAGCCTACGATAAGCGCACTGCTGAAATGCTTCCCGGATGTGACCGACGAGGAGCTTCGCACTCTGCTTAAGGAAAAGGCTTCCAGTCGGTACTGTGTGTTGCGCAAGAAGCTGTCTTATGAGGAAATACAGGGCTTTGTGGATCTGACAGAGGAGGTTCACACCGAGGGAAAGAAAAAGGGCAAGAAGGTGAATCCTTATGTGCAGGGCGTATGGTTTGAGAAGGAGTACAAGCGCTATTATCCCTACGATACGCTGGCCTGCAAGGTGCTGGGCTTTACCACCTCCGGCAATGTAGGTATCGGAGGACTGGAGGATTATTATAACGATACCCTGAATGGAATCAACGGCAGAAGCTATGGTTATCTCAATTCTGACAGCAATATGCAGAAGACCATCAAGGACGCGATTGACGGAAACAGCCTGGTGACTACCATCGATCTGAATGTGCAGAGCGTTGTGGAACGTAAGATTTCAGAATTCACGGAAGCGCACCGCAATGAGCAGACAGAAGGCCCAGGCAGTCTTAATACGGCTGTGATGGTGATGAATCCCAACAACGGGGAAATACTGGCTATGGCGGACAGCACCGGCTACAGCCTTAACAATCCGTGGAATGAGGATATTTTTAATACGTACTGCATGGATTATAAGAAGCTTGACCAGACAGCCATAGAAGCGCTGGACGAGGATGGCAGACTTGATATTTTAAATGCACTATGGCAGAATTTCTGCATTACCTATACCTTCGAGCCCGGATCTACCGCAAAGGTTCTTACGGTGGCAACCGGGCTTGATTCCGGGAAGCTTACAGGCAATGAGACCTATGTGTGCGATGGCGGAGAGCAGGTAGGCTCCTATTATATCAGGTGCGTGAAACGAACCGGTCATGGAACCGAGACGGTGGAACAGGCAGTTGTGAATTCCTGCAACGATGCCCTGATGGCTATGTCCTGGCAGATCGGAATCGATACCTTTATCAAGTATCAGAGCATTTTTAATATCGGACTTCGAACCAATATTGACCTGCCCGGAGAGGCCAGAACCTCTTCGTTAATCTATACCGCTGAGCGGATGGCGGGGGATGCGGCTGCACTGCCCACCAATGCCTTCGGCCAGAACTTTAACGTCACCATGGTACAGATGGCCTCAGCCATATCTTCGGTAATCAACGGCGGCAATTATTATCAGCCCCATCTGGTAAAAAAGATTGTGGATGAGAATGGCAATACGGTAAAGAATATAGAACCGACGCTCCTGAAGCAGACGGTGTCCAAGCAGGTCAGCGATATGGCGCGAAGCTATATGGTGAGCGTAGTCGAATCCGGGAGCGGTAAGAAGGCGAAGGTGCCTGGGTATTCTATGGGCGGGAAAACCGGAACCGCACAGAAGCTTCCCCGTGAGGATAAGAAATATGTAGTAACTTTTATCGGCTTTGCGCCGGCAGAGAATCCCCAGGTGCTTGTCTATGCAGTAATTAATGAAGCCAATGTAGAACTGCAGTCTCAGAGCAGCAGTCTTGCAGCAGAGCTTGCAAAGGAGGTTATGGCGGAAATCTTTCCATACCTGAATATTTTCCCGGACGAGCCGATCCCGGGGGAGGATCAGCCCCAGGAGGGTGAATCACCGGAAGACTATCCGGAAGATATTTTCGGATGATACATAACCGCATAATAAGCATAATAGACTATAGTAATTGCTTTTATGGGGTTTTGCCGCATGCAGCGTAATAAAACATATAATCGAAAAAAGATACTGATCGTCTTTCTTGCTGTATCGCTGGTGCTGCTCGTTCTTGGCGGCAGACTCACGTATCTTATGATCTTCTGCTCGGAATATTACGGGCAGAAGGCAGAGGATCTTCATGAGCGGGAACGCGATATCAAGGCAGCCAGAGGGAAGATCATTGATGCCACCGGAACGGTGCTTGCTACAAACCGCACCGTCTGTACGGTCTCCGTCATACATAGTCAGCTAAGGGAAAAGGAACAGGTCATTGATGTCTTAAGCCGGGAACTTGGGCTTGATACAGATACCGTCCGCAAGCGGGTGGAGAAGGTAAGCTCCATTGAGCGGGTGAAGGCGAATGTGGATAAGGAGACCGGAGACAGGATACGTGCCTACGGCCTTTCCGGAGTGAAGGTAGATGAAGATTATAAACGCTATTATCCCTATGATTCCCTGGCTTCCAGAGTGCTGGGATTTACGGGCGGCGATAACCAGGGAATCATCGGCCTGGAGGTGAAATATGAGGAATATTTGAAGGGGATCAATGGAAAGATATTGACGTTGACAGATGCCAGGGGTGTGGAGATCGAGAATGCCGGAGAGCGCAGGGCAGAGCCTGTGGACGGCAATGATCTGCACATCAGTCTGGATTACAATATACAGATGTACGCCCAGCAGGCCGCTGCGCGTGTGATGGAAGCCAAGGAGGCGGACAGTGTCTCCGTTATCGTCATGAATCCGCAAAACGGAGAAGTCATGGCTATGGTGAATGTGCCGGAGTTCAATCTGAATGAACCCTTTACTCTGACAAGTATGTCTGTGCCGGACAGTCCAACCGACAGAGAGGAACAGTCGGTTGAGCAGGAGGATCAGACCGCGGAGCAAAAGCAGCAGGAACTCCTAAATCAGATGTGGAGAAATCCATGTGTCAGTGACACCTATGAGCCGGGGTCCACCTTCAAGATCATCACATCCTCCGCAGCGCTGGAGGAGCATGTAGTGAACCTGACGGACAGCTTCTATTGTCCCGGCTACAAGCTGGTGGAGGACCGCAGGATCCGCTGCCACAAGGTGGCAGGTCACGGCTCCGAGGATTTTGTCCAGGGGATCATGAATTCCTGCAATCCGGTTTTTATTGAACTGGGACTTCGGCTTGGCGTTGACAACACATACAAATATTTTAAGCAGTTCGGGCTGCTGGAGAAGACGCACATCGATCTTCCGGGAGAAGCGGCCACCATCATGCATAAGAAGGAAAACGTTGGCCTTGTAGAACTTGCCACCGTATCCTTCGGGCAGTCTTTTCAGATTACACCGATTCAACTGGCGGCAACCGTATCCTCCCTGGTCAACGGCGGGACACGTATCACCCCGCATTTTGGGGTGTCCGTACAGGATAACAAAGGAAACGTAGTCAAGGAACTGGAATATGATACACAGCCGGGAATTGTAAGTAAGGAGACGTCAGAGACCATGCAGATGTTGTTGGAAAAGGTGGTTTCCGAGGGCACCGGGAAGAAGGCACAGGTGGAAGGCTTTTCCATCGGCGGAAAGACTGCAACCTCCCAGACCCTCCCAAGGAGCGCCCATCGCTACATATCCTCCTTCATTGGTTTCGCGCCTGCAGACGATCCGACGGTATTAACCCTGGTCATCATCAACAATCCCCAGGGAATCTATTACGGCGGCACCATAGCAGCCCCGGTAGCACAGGAGATATTTGCCAACATCCTTCCATACCTGAGGATTGAGGCTTCGAAATAAACTTGCACAATTATAAGAAAAGTTCTATACTGGATAAGTTAGAGCAGAAGAATAAACGAGGTGTTGAAACATGGCAGAGAAAATTGTGATCCCGGTGATCGCGGCTTTCGCGATCACGGCCTTACTTGGACCGGTAGTAATTCCTTTCTTACGGAAGCTGAAGGTGCGGCAGACCGAGCGTGCGGAGCTTTCCTCCCATTTGAAGAAAACAGGAACCCCTACAATGGGGGGACTGATGATACTGGCCGGTATCATTGTCACATCCCTTTTTTATATCAAGGATTATCCGAAGATCCTTCCCATTCTTTTTGTGACTGTGGGATTTGGTGTCATCGGTTTTCTGGATGATTTTCTGAAAGTGGTTCTGAAGCGTACCGATGGGCTGCTGGCCTGGCAGAAGATGCTCTGTCAGTTTGTGGTTACCGGCATTTTCGCATTCTATCTTGTGAGAAATACCGATGTGTCACTGAAAATGCTGATTCCGTTTACCGGAGGCTTTGAACATGGAATGTATCTGGATCTGGGATGGTTTGCGATCCCGGTGATGTTTCTGGCAGTGATCGGAACGGTCAACGGAGCCAACTTCACAGATGGACTGGACGGTCTGGCCTCCAGCGTGACAGTGCTGATCGCAACCTTCTTTACGGTGGTGGCTATCGGAACAGGCAGCGGTATCGAACCCATCACCTGCGCAGTGGTGGGCGCTCTACTGGGATTTTTACTGTTCAATGTCTATCCGGCCAGCGTCTTTATGGGGGACACCGGATCCCTGGCTCTGGGAGGCTTTGTGGCATCCACTGCCTATATGATGAATATGCCCATTTTTATCCTGATCGTGGCGCTGATCTACTGGATCGAGGTGCTGTCAGTGATCATACAGGTGCTTTACTTTAAGAAGACCGGAGGAAAACGATTTTTCCGTATGGCGCCCATCCATCACCATTTCGAGTTGGGCGGCTGGTCCGAGACAAGAGTTGTGGCCGTGTTTTCCATCACAACAGCAATCCTGTGCCTGATCGGGCTATTGGCTATATAATAGGAGGAACCAGATATGGACTGGAAAGAGAAACGCTTCCTCGTCTTTGGCGCGGGGCTGAGCGGAACCGCAGCGGTGGAGCTGCTGAAAAGAAAGAACTGTTATGTCATTTTGTATGATGGAAATAACGCGATAAAAGAAGAGGAGCTGCGGGCCAAGGAGCCAGCGCTTGCGGATGTCCCGATCTTCCTGGGGGAGCTTCCGAAGGAAGTGATGAAAACCATCGATATCGCCGTGCTGAGCCCCGGCGTACCCACAGATCTTCCGGTCGTGGAAGAGATGCGGGAGAAGGGAATTGAGATCTGGGGTGAGATCGAGCTGGCTTACGTGCTGGGAAAGGGCCGGGTACTGGCTATAACCGGAACCAATGGGAAGACCACCACGACTACGCTGCTGGGCGAGATCATGAAGGAGGCCTTCGCGGATGTAAAGGTGGTTGGAAATATCGGTATCCCTTACACCGGTGTTGCAGATGAGACCACAGCGGATTCGGTGATCGTGGCGGAGATCAGCAGCTTTCAGCTTGAGACCATTCATAGCTTCCGGCCACGGATATCCGCCATCTTAAATATCACGCCGGATCACTTGAACCGTCATCATACGTTGGCGAATTACATAGCAGTGAAGGAGAGCATTACCAGAAACCAGGGGCCGGAGGACGTCTGCGTATTAAATTATGAGGATGAAGTTCTGCGGGAGTTTGGCGGGCAGATTTCTGCCAGGGTGATTTTTTTCTCCGGGAAACGCCGTCTTTCCAGAGGAATCTATCTTGAAGGTGAAGAAATCCTTTATGCGGATGAGACTGGTGTTACACCTGTGTGCAATGTGAAGGAGCTTCAGATCTTCGGGGAACACAATTACGAGAATGTGATGGCGGCATCGGCTATGGCGATAAGCTTTGGTGTTCCCATGGAGAAGCTGCATGCGGCGCTCATACGTTTTCAGGCGGTACCGCACCGTATTGAGTATGTTGCAACAAAGCGGGGCGTTCGCTTTTACAACGATTCCAAGGGCACCAATCCGGATGCGGCAATACGAGCCATTAAGGCCATGCAGTGGCCGACGCTTCTCATTGGCGGCGGCTATGACAAGGGTTCGGAGTACGATGACTGGATCCGGGCCTTCGATGGGAAGGTGAAGAAGCTGGTACTCCTGGGAGCCACCAGAGAGAAGATCGCGGCGACTGCAAC
>CAKSAI010000198.1 GCA_934434905.1 uncultured Lachnospiraceae bacterium
GTTGTAGCTGACGGGCTTGGTGGACATGGCGGCGGAGACGTGGCCTCGCGTATGGCCGTTGATGCAGTTTGTGATACATTTGCTGTAGACGGCTGGTCAGAGCATTTCTTTTCGGATGCGTTTACTTTGGCGCAGAAGAATATTTTGACTGAGCAGGAGCGTCTGCATACGCCATCTCGCATGAAAACAACGTTGGTAATCCTTGTGCTCAGCGATGGAAAGGTTCACTGGGCGCATGTTGGAGACTCCAGACTGTATTATTTCAAAGGAACTCGGATCAAGAAAAGGACTATCGACCATAGTGTTCCGCAGATGCTGGCACTTTCGGGGGAAATTAAAGATGAGGATATTCGCTATCATCCTGACCGTAACCGCTTGATCCGTGTAATGGGAAATCGTGGGGAAAAGCCTCGCTTTGAAGAGGAGAGCCCAATCAAGCTGGCAGGCACACAATATTTTTTGCTTTGCACAGATGGCTGGTGGGAACTGGTGGATGAGCAGTATATGGAGCAGTCGCTGAAGGACAACTCTGATTTAGAGGGCTGGGTACAGCAGATGGAGCGCGAAATTCAGAAAAACGGTCAAGGTTCAGAGATGGATAATTATACCTGTATTGTGGTAAAGAGCCATCAGAAAGGGTTATTTGGCAGATAATTATGGAATCCAACCTTTCATATCAGGACAAGCGAACAGGTAGACGATTTGAAGTGATTGCTTGCTCCGGTATCGGCAAGCGTGAGTGTCAGCAAGATGCCGCGTGGTGGTATGAGGATGACAGCGCTGTGTATGCGGTTCTATGTGATGGCATGGGTGGACTTGGCGGGGGAGAACTTGCAAGTGCAGCTGCAATCCAAGAGATTCAGGCGCAGATTCCGAACTACATAGTCGATATGAAGCAAAGTGCCAGCTGGATGCAGAAAACTGTGCAGGAGGCAAATCAGAAAGTATATGCGCTGAAAAATGAGGCCGGAGAACCCATGGGCTGCGGTAGTACTATGGTTGCTGTTTTAATTAAAGACGATAAGCTCTATTGGGCATCTGTCGGAGACAGCCGTGCCTACATTTTTCGAGCACAGGAAGCCGTGCAGATGACAACGGATCTGAACTATTTTTATCTGTTAAAGCAACGGCTGCAAAATGGTGAGATTAGCCAGGAGGATTATGACCGGGAGGCAGACTCAGGCGATGCGCTCATTAGTTTTTTGGGATTGGAGTATCTCAGTCTGATCGACCAGAATACGGAACCGCTGCGTGTTTTTCCGGGCGATAAGGTATTGCTGTGTTCAGATGGATTGTACCGTACCATAGATGCCTTGTGGATGAGAGACATTTTATCGGCATGTGGAGAGCTTTCACAGATTCCGAGGTTTATACATGATATTATCGACGAACATGGAGACCAGCAGCAAGATAATTATACCTGTGTGCTAATACAGATCAACGGGAGCGATACAGAGAAATGAGCATTAAAGCGGTTACTTGCACCAAATGCGGAATGCATTATAACGGCCAGATTTACGAAGAGTGCCCCTATTGCAAAAATAGCGGTCAAAAAAGGCCCGAAGGAAAGAAAACAAAGAGAAAATGGTTTTCCAGAACGGAACAACCTGCAAAAGAATCTGAGACAGTTGTTTCTATGCAAATGTCTTCTGAGCAAAAGGCTGCAGGAGTACCCAAAGCTGCGGATAAGCCTGAGGTCAAAGATGTTGTAGGACCAACAGTCGGAATGCGGAATGCCTCAATGATTCAGAGCTTGTCCTCAGCTGATGCGGACAGAGAGGTGGAAGTGCCGCCGGAGGCGCAATATGTGCAAAACTGTGAGCCAACGATACAGGAGGTAAGCGCACCGGTGTCAGAACCTGCTCAAAGTATTCAGATTGAGCGTTTAGGGCGTACTACAGCAAAATTTATCAATATGTCATCCGGCAGCGATGAGGTGATTTATCCTGCGGTTGGCTGGTTAGTCAGTGTGAAGGGTGTATATTACGGAAAGAGTTTTCCGCTGCGCAGTGGCAATAACAGCATTGGACGTGCCCAGGAACTGGATGTTCCGCTGCTCAAAGAGCAGAGTGTTTCTGCGGCTGCGGTGCTTCGAATCAGCTATGATCCCAAAAAGAGAAAATTCATGGCGATCCCTGGCGGAGATGGTCACAGTATGCCTTATGTTAATGGGGATGCACTGTATGAACGGGTAGAGCTGAAGGGGTTTGAGCAGATCGAGCTGGGGGACACAGAAGATAATATGTATGTGTTTGTCCCATTGTGCGGTGATCATTTTGCATGGGAGGATTATCCTGCTGGGAACAGATAAGGGGAAAGAATTCATGGTCAGATGTAAGTGCTGTTTTGAGGAATACGATGAAGCAATCGCGCAGGGGGTTTGCCCCAGATGCGGTTATTATGAGGGAAAGAAACCAAAAGATTTTCGTTATCTGCCAATGGGAACACTGGTGCATGACCGCTACATTGTGGGCGGGGCTATTGCGGCCGGGGGATTTGGTATTACCTACTGGGCATGGGATCAGAACCTTCAGACTACACTGGCACTGAAAGAATATTATCAGATTGGCGTGGTCAATCGGGTGCCGGGGACTACAGAGGTTTTTATTGCGGCGAAAAACCGGGCGGAAGAGTTTTACTATGGCGAGGGACGGCTTCTGCGAGAGGCACAGATCGTGTCCAAATTCCAGTCTGCATCAATTATGCGGGTCAATGATTTCTTTGAGGAAAATGGGACGTCCTATATGGTGATGGAGTTGCTGGACTATCCGACACTGGAGGATTACCTGTTGCTGCGGAATAAACCGTTGGAAGTAGACGAGGCGGTCTCAGTGGGGCGTCAGCTATGCGAGGCACTTCAGGAGATCCATGCTGCTGGCGTGATCCATCGGGATATTGCACCAGATAATATATTTATTACGCCTGAAGGACGGATCAAAGTAATTGACTTCGGTTCTGCGCGGTTGAGCCGGGATGATGTAGTTGAAAATCAGGTGCTGGTCAAGGAGGGTTTCTCGCCTATTGAGCAGTACGAAGCCATTAACCTAAAACAGGATCTTCAGCGCGATTGGACGGATGTCTACGCGGTGGGGGCTACGCTATACTACTGCCTGACGGGCGTTCGTCCAGAAGAATCCCGTATACGCAAGGCCGCATTGGACGAAAAAAGAGCAGATATTAAGGAGCCAATGGAGTTGAATCCAGCTGTTCCCGAGAACCTGAATAATACGATTATGAAGGCAATGGCTATCAACATTCATGAGCGTTTCCAGACGGCAGAGGAACTAGCAAAGGCGCTTCAGGATGAGGTGAAGGTGCTTCCGCTTCCGGTTTATCGAAAGCGCAAGCGTTTGGCACGAGCCTTGGGTATTGGCGGAGGACTGGCTGCGGCGGCAGCGATCATCATTTTCTCCGCTGGGCGCGGTATCACGGACTATGACGAGGTAACGTTGGAACCTGCGGAGATCTCAATTTGGTACTGTGGAAGCGAAGATGGCGAGAAGGCTGCGGCACTGAAAGAAGTACTGTCTTATACCGGTGCGCAGTTTGACAATGTAACGATTAACTGGAAAGGGTTTTCAGACAGCACAGAGTATGCAGCTGCGTTAGAAAAGGCGTACCAGTCGGGGCAGATGCCGACTGTGTTTGAGTGTGTGGACGTTGATGCAGACTATATGAAGGGCGTGGATGATGTTTCCGGTATTACAGGTTACTTAACATCTGAAAACAGCCGTGCCTGCTATTTCCTGAAGGACGGAAGGAATACCGCGGCGCAGGCCGGTGCGATTCCTCTGGGGTTCCAGATTCCGGTAATTTATATCAACCCGGATATTGTGACAGACTATGTTCCGGGAAGCTCTATTTCTTCTATGGGGGAACTGCTGTCCTTGGCGGAAGGAGAGCTTGCCTCCATGCCCATTGCAGTGGATTCTGAAACACAATCACTGTTTTCAGCCATGTTTCCTGATTATGCAGATCATATCGGTTCTTTGAATATCGTGACGGAAGAAGAGTTTTTGGCCGGCCAGGCCGCGGTTTATCTGGCGGGGACTGGTAAGTTCTCTGCTGTAAACAGCAGACTGCCCAAAGCAAAGCTGGCCAGCGCGCCATCCGACCAGATTGTATGCGGTTACACGGATTACTGGAGTATCAGCGGCGGGAATTCGACAGAGGAACAGGAGGCCGCAGAGGTATTTGTGTCCAAGCTGTTTTCTGATAATGCACAGGAATATTACTTTGTGGAGGGACGTGCCGGAGAGTCACTGCCTCTGAATAAGCTGGCGTTGGAGGAGTATGCCGACGCACAGCCTGTGCTGCGAGATCTGATAGAGAACTGCGGCAGCTATACAGTAAGTGCTTCGGAGTAAATGGAGAGGATTTGAATATGGAACAAGTCAAAAAAATCCGCTGCCCGGGCTGCATGGAGCTGATCGATGCAGGAGCGGACAAATGCCCACTTTGCGGTTGGATTCAGGGACAGGACACGCCCTACGCACTGCATATGCGGGTGGGAAGCGTACTGAAAAACCGTTATGAGATCGGACGTTCCCTGGGTTATGGCAGTTTCGGTGTAACCTATTTAGCCTGGGATCGACTGCTCCGGCATAAGGTGGCGATCAAGGAATATCTGCCCAGCGAATATGCCACCCGCGTGGCAGAGTCTGCAGATCTGATCCTGCCTGACAGTGAAAATCAGCGAGCGAAGTTTGAACGCGGTATGACGCGCTTCCATCAGGAGGCGGAGAAGCTGGCCAAGCTGGGACATATCGACGGTGTAGTCTATATTTATGACACGTTTGAGGAACATAACACTGCCTACATTGTTATGGAGTATCTGCAGGGTCAGACGCTGGCTTCCTATCTGGAGGAACGGGGCGTGTTATCGGAGCAGGAGACGTTGGACCTGATGCTTCCGCTGCTTCAGTCGCTGGAGGATGTTCATGCAAAGGGAATTATCCACCGGGACATCTCGCCGGAGAATATTTTTATTGCAGAAGATAGCGCGGGTGGCCGAAAGGTCAAGTTGATCGACTTTGGTGCGGCACGGTTTGCGACCAGTTCGCACAGCAAAAGTCTGACGGTGTTGCTGCGCCCGGGCTATTCGCCTGAAGAGCAGTACCGTTCCTCGGGTGAGCAGGGACCCCATACGGATATATACGCACTGGCTGCTGTTATGTATCAGATGGTGACGGGCGTAGTGCCCCCGGATGCGCTGGAACGCCGTACCGGCATAGAGCGAAAAAATAGAGATCTGCTGAAAGAGCCATCAGAATACAATAAGGATCTGTCTTACAATTTTGAAATGGCGTTGATGAATGCACTGAACGTCAAGATAGAGGATCGGACACCCAATGCGGAAGAATTTGTGGCGGAGCTGATCTCCTATGAAAAGGTGAAGCGCCGTGGCAGCAGTATCAAGCGCATCGACTTCATGAAGTGGCCTCTTTGGGCAAAGATCGGTGTGCCTGCTGCTGGTGCGGGTGCAGTTGCACTGGCATTGATCCTGTTTCTGGTGGTCATTCCCAATCTGGCCGGAAGCGACAGCTGGATGATGCAGGAGGGCTATGTCCGGGTTCCAAACTATATTTCCCAGAACCTGAGTGCGGCTGAAACGGATGCGGAGGAACGCGGACTTGTGTTGGAGGTAGCTGAGCCGGAGTATACAGACACGGCTGAACCGGACACTGTGATCCGGCAGGGAACGCAGGATGGCTACATTGTGAAGAAAAACAGCGTGGTCGACCTGACTGTCTGTATGGAGCGGGGAAAATTCTGCCTGCCTGATTTGACGGGCATGGCACTGTCCGAGGTTCGTACTCTTCTGGAGGACTGCATGGGCATGAATGTGACGGTGGAAGAGAGCACCCAGCCGGGACTTGCACAGGGCTGCGTGATCTCCCAGTCACTCGCAGCCTATACGGAGGTAGACTTCGGCGCGGATATTACGCTGACCTGCACGCCGTCGGCAGAACCTGTGGCGCTGAACGCGGATGCAACAATTCCGGACCTGACGGGCAAGACGCCGGAGGAGGCGATGAATACCCTGAGCCAGGCTGGTTTGGTAATGCTTGTATCTGAGCGTGTTTTCTCGAAGGATTGCACGCAGGAGACTGTGAAGGAGCAGCGAGTGGATGAGGCGGCCGGCGCAGTCGCTGTGGTGCTCTATACTCCATGGCGAACCTTTACCATGCCCAACCTGAACATGAAGAATCAGGTGCTGGCGGAACAGCTGCTGGCTTATATGGGGATCCAGCCGACGATTACCGAGGAGTACAGCGACCTTATCAAGCAGGGC
>CAKSAI010000199.1 GCA_934434905.1 uncultured Lachnospiraceae bacterium
AAAATGTGAAGCGGCCGTTCTGCAATTCCTTTGTTTTTCCATTTGGCAGCGTTACCATAGCGCTGCTCCCTTTGGGAATTTCAATTTCTATATCTGCGAAATCTCCTTGCACCTTCCATGCCACACGAATAATCCCGGTATGCGTCTTATAAGTTACCTCAAACGCACCAATCTGCGGAATAATGACCGGCCTGAGCATAATTTTTTGAAATCCCGGCGTTCCTTCAAAAACACGTATTCCTCCAAGCGATTCAAAAAACCAACGGCATACCGAACCAAGCCCATAATGATTCATACTGGCATATATATCCTTAGACGTAAGGCCCTCCCAGTTTTCTGTCATGGTGTCCGTCCCCGTCCCTATCAAGTACCTCCAGGAAGGATATTCCGTTTGATCCATAAGTCTCCACGCTGTCTCCACATATCCATAATCACATAAAATTCCCATCAAAAACGGAGTTGCCATATATCCGGTTGTAATGTGATAGCCATTCTCGCTACAATAGCTATTTAATTTTTCAGCAACCTTGCTTCTGTACCTCTCAGGCGTTAACCCAAAAGCAAGAGGAAGGACAATACCGCTCTGACATCGCGGCGAATAATCAGATAACTCTTCCAAATAGTATTTCTCATGAAACGCCTTTCCTGACAAGCTTCTTTTTTCGCTATACTCGGCAGCCGTTCGCACATCTCCCAAAATTTCCGCAATTTGTGCGATTCTCTGGATCATAAGACAATAGTAGCAATCCGCAAAAAAATCTGCCGGAACATTCACTAACGATAAATGATCGCCATAGGGAGCATTGGCATGATTTGTAAGATTATTCCTTTCATCAGCTTTTCTGCGCGCTGCCAGTTGCAAAATGCTTTTATACTTTTTTTCCAGTATCTCTTGATCCCCATAAAACCAATACAGTGTCCACGGAAGGATATATTCTTCGTCTTCCCAGCCATACACGCCATATTCAATTTTTCTTCCATACCTGCTCCACCGTTCAAGAAATTTTCGATTATCCATATACCAACAGGCTGTCGGAGCAAAGGTCTGGATATCGCCATTCCAAAAATTCTTTTCGCGCGTTGGGCAATCGGTTGGCCCACCCACAATATTGCCGCGATAGCTTCGTTTTGTCATCTCCCATAACTGCATAATCGGTTGATAAGAAGTTACAATGCTTCCTCTTTCTTCCAAATCCTGATGCATGACTACCGCCTGTATTGTGTCATCCGCAACCTCATTTACCCCCTCTGCTACAGCATAACGAAATCCCGTATATGTAAATTCGCTTTCATACCTCTGTACCGCAGCTTCTTTACATATATAAACATCCACATTCCGAACTGACCCGGCGGCTTTTCCGTTTTGGGCATCCTCCGGAAAATATACGGGCAGATAAGGGCCATCGCATAATTCTCCTTCCGAATCCAAACGTTCATAGTAACGGATAATAACGCGGTCTCCGCCGTGTCCATCGCAAATCTTGATTCGTATCCTGCCAGAAATATTTTCACCAAAATCTAATAAAACACGCTGATCCGATAACTGTATTTTTTTTACCGCCTGCAGATACCTTACCGGTTTTATCGGTGGATAATTCTGTCTGCGCAGTTTTTGTCCGGTTTCTTCGGATACCTGTACCGAATACCAGCCGCCAGCTTGTTTTCCTGCCTTACACCAATTAGCAATTTCCCTGCGCGCATCATACCGTTCCCCGAACTGAAGATCGTTATCTGTTAAAGGCGAAAAAGCAACCCGGCAGTTATCACCGGAAGAAATATGTTCTATGGTTCCGTCCGTATAAGTCAACCTTATCTTAAACCATATCATATTCTTTTTTGCCGTAAGCTCTCCCCATGATTTACAGTTATACCAACCGTTACCGGTAATAAATCCAACGGCATTTTCACCATCCTGCAAAAACCGACTTATGTCATATTCCTGATATTCGTAAATTTTCTCCATTGCTCCAGGTGCAAATTTATCATCGGAAACAGGGTTGCCGTTCATAAACGCCTTATATAATCCCTTTGCGCTGACATATAAGATTGCTGATGATACAGGCCTTTTCATACGAAATTCCTTCTTAAAATAAAAAGAATGCCTCAAGAAAAAGGGATGTATCTTTCCACATACCATCTCAATCTGCGGAAAATCCTCCCGTTCAAGCCAGTCCTCCGGCTCGCTCCGCGCATAAAATCCCGCGACACGTAACGCAGTCCAGGAGGAATCCGTGTAAACCACTTTTTCCCCTTGATCCTTATATATCAGATGGATCTCTCCGCGAATTGCCGAGGTGAATTGCTCTACATTGCCAGTTTGATAAACACGAATATGTACCGTATTATAGCCTTCATGCAACAGTTCCGTAATATCGCAGTCTTGCCGAGAGTTTTTCACAAGATGTTTATTGAGAAACAGATCAAATTCATTATCACACTCATAATATGCATAGGCTCTTTTTATCTCTCCTTGTATTACAAATTCTTTACGCAGATGCCCACGTACATATGCACAAGGCCAAATCCATTCTCCCTCACACCGATTCCCATATTTTCGCCCTTGCTCTTTGAATAAGATCTGATCCGGAGCACAAATCCACTTCACTTTTTCTTCGCCCATCCTCTAACTATCCTCCAGCGTTGTCTTACAAAATAACAAATAATTTGCATCGTGAAAATTATCCGCATGATTCAATGCTGCGCGTATTAATACAGAAGCTTCCTTTCCATTTATGAAAAACGAAGGATATTGTACTCCTATGTACACCCCATCGCAGTCCTCTCTTGAAAAATCTAATATATTTTTTTCCCATTGCCAATCCATGAGATCCTTTGAGCAATAAATTGAAAGAACATTCCTTCGCGGCAATGAATTCCCTATTGCAATATAATTTCCGTCCTCGTTTCTTTGAATTTCAAATTTTGAATGTGCCATAGGAAAGGGGATCAGCTTTTCAAACCAAAGAGCCTGTTCCGGTTTTTGAAAGTCCATGCCCAAAAGCACTGCATAATTGTTTGTGAAGCGAAGAATCGCTTTCATATCTCCCTCCTGGGTAACAACCAGATTTCCTTCTATCGGCATTGGGTCATATCCAAATGACAGTTCTTCGGAAATCTTCTTACATCCCCATTCTTTATAATTCATTTTCAATGGTTCGGTAGCTACCCAGTTTTCCGAACACATCAAATCCAAATCTGCCGCCACACTAAAAACCAGATAACAAAACTCTCCCGTACTCCAGGAGCCAAATTCCACCATAGTCCATAACCGTCCTCCATGAAGCATCACCGGAAACGGTGCTTTCTGGAAACCATTCTGATTGCCGCAACACGCACCACGTCCCAAAACAACCGGACCAGTCCAGGTGTTTCCTTCATCTTTGGAACAGCCCAACAGCAGATCCCCATATTCGGTAGAAACTCCCAGGCAATATACGCTTCCGTCATGCCAGAACAGGCTTCCCCAGCAACAGGGAAACAGTTCTGTCACAAAATTCCAATGTACACCGCCATCATAAGAACGATATAGAATCGTAAGATTTTGGCCGCCGTCTTTCTGATACACATCGTGAGATGCTAACAGGACACCGTTCGGAAGTTCCAACAAAGAGGGCGAACAAGTATTAACACCCGAATAGCGATACTGCGTCTCACGAGGATGAATGTAATTTACTACTACTCCGGGAACCTCGCCAGTGCGCACCAAGCGCACATGACTTTTTCGCCCATCTGCCGATTCAATATAAAATCTATACTCTTCATTGTTCTTTAACCCGTCAACCTTCACAAGATTCGATGACGCCGACGTTTCTTCCCAGTCCGTCCAACTAATGTGCTGCCAATATAAAATATGCTGATCCTCGGAACCCAAGTCAAACCATTCCACTTCAAATCCTGTCTCATATGGCGCCAATCTGCATATATATGGCGCATTTCTTTTTTCCTGGCTATAAACCGGCAAATACGGCTTATGCCACCAATTACAGTCTGCTTTCATACTTCGCCTCCGTCTTAATTTAATGCCGCACGCAGCGCCTGTATCTCCTCTTCATTCAGTGCAATGCTGCTTTTACTCAACAGATAACTTCCCAATGACATTGTTATTCCACCTAGTCCTTATCCTTTTAATGCGCCCATGGCGATTCCTTTGATAAAATACCGATTTGCAAAAGCAAATGCCAGCAATACAGGAATAAGTGCAATGGTAGTTCCTGCAAACATCAAGTCCCAACTAGCCGCTGATTCAGAAGAATTTTTTAACGCTATGATTCCCACGATCAGTGTTTGTTGATTTGATTTTGCCATTGTAAAAACAGCCGGAAGCAAATATTCATTCCAGGAACTGTTAAACGAAAGCATTCCTATGGTAGCCATAATCGGCTTCAGCATCGGCAAAATAATACGGAAGAATATCCCGACAAACCCACATCCATCAATTTTGGCTGCTTCGTCAAGCGCACTCGGCAACGACTGGATATAACTTTTCACAAGATAAATATTTACAATTGGAATTGCAAATATTTTATATACCAATAACGCCCAAAGTGAACTTTTCAGCTTTATAGCCGCCAGAACCTCCAATAAAGGATAAATAGTGATAGAACCCAAATTAATAAACATCAAGGATGAAAAAACCAAAAACAGGACGCGTTTCCCTCTAAATCTTCCTCTTGCAAATACATACCCATATAAAGATGACCCTATCAACATAATAATTACACATCCGAGTGTATACAATACGCTGTTTATAAGCATTCTTCCAACCCGAAGACTGTCCGAGTTCCAAGCGCGGATATAATTATCAACGGTAAAGTGCTTCGGGAAAATCCTTCCGGGATCACTTAGAAGCTCCATATTTGTCTTAAAAGATGACAAAATCGTGTATGTAAGAGGAAATAACGTTATAAGAAAGACAATAAACAAAAAAACATAACAGATCAAATCAACCGTTTTATTCCTTCTCTTCATAATGCCTCCTGTTATCTAGTTATTATCTGCGAAACGTGCGCTAGCCTTCATATATACAACAGCAATAAGGCAATAAAATACAGACGTAATCAAGGAAAGCGCACTTCCATACCCTATATTAGGTCTCCCCGTCGCAAATCCGGGAACAAAAGAATTAATCAAGTACGCACCCACCGTAAAAGTTGTTCCGCTTGGGGCACCATTCGAAAGCACTATTATAAATTCACCTGTTTGCAACGTTCCATTAATCGCCAATAGCAAAATTGTCTGAAATACCGGTGCAATAGACGGTAAGGTAATAGAAAAAAACTTTCGCGCTCTTCCCGCTCCTTCTACACTCGCCGCTTCATAAAGTTCTGCTGGCACATTAGATAAGGCCGCCATAAAATATAAAACATTAACCCCAAATGATAACCAGATAGACGCCGTAAGCAGCACCGTCATAGAAGTATTATAATTGGCAAACCAATCCACCGGCCGTTGAATAATATTAAATTTTACCAGCCAGGAATTTATAACTCCTCTGTAATCATATAAATTTGAAAAAATAGCTCCCACGATCGCCACACTGACAATACTGGGCAAATAATATATCGAACGAAAAATACCTTTACAGCGCAAAGAATCTCTTTGCAAAATTGTGGCCAGTATCAACGCCAGCGGAATTTCAATCGGCAATTTCAGCAAGGTAAATTTAAGAGTTACAAGCCATGCATTCCAATAAGATCTGTCCTTTGTAAAAATATCTATAAAATTTTGCCATCCAACAAATCTGGTTTTTGAGGCCACTCCTGTATAATTAAAAAATGACCACTTCGCCGCCCATAAATAGGGATATAAAATAAATACCAGAAATCCCACAATTGGCACGATCAAAATAAAATAGCAGGCCATTCCTTCTGAACACTTTAATTTTCTCGAACGCTTTGAAAGTATTTTACTTTTTCCATACATATTATTTTCCCCTAATAAACTTTCCTTTCACGCATCCTGGGATGACAGGTGTTGCTTTTTCTTTGGGGCTGCCACGCTATGTGACAGCCCCTTAAAATAATATTTTTTATCTTTTTGAATTATAGTCTGCATTTATATAAATGCTGTAATCTTCATCCGGATAAGCAGACTGATACTCAGCGACGCTTTCATTCACCCTTTTTGTAACATCTTTCGCAAATTGATCATAAGAAACCTTTTCGCTCCAAATATCTTCAACCCAGCATTCTGCCGGTAATTTCAAATCCGGTGAAGTCTGATAGGGCATTGTCGGCAGATTCTTATCAGATATGCTTAGCATTTCTGTAAATTCCGCCCATCCTTTTTT
>CAKSAI010000200.1 GCA_934434905.1 uncultured Lachnospiraceae bacterium
CCTTTAAATCCCTAGTATTTTAGTCGGGTTTTAAATTCATATGAATAATACCACGGCTTTTCGGTTCTGTCAAGCAAATCATTTTCATATATTGAAAAAGAACATGCAAAGGAGAACACCCTTGAACAAAGCCACTTTATCAAAGCATCCGCTTTTAACGGGAGCGATCCTTCTGACTCTGGCAGGACTTCTCTCCAGAATGATCGGCTTCTTCTATAGAATATTCCTGTCGCATACGATCGGTGCAGAAGGGCTTGGCATCTATCAGCTGATCTTTCCCATCTATGCACTGACCTTCTCGCTGACTGTGGCTGGCATACAGAGCGCCATTTCCCGGTATGTGGCGGCAGTGTCAATCCGAAATCCGGCAGGTGCTCACCCGGATCGGCGCCCCGGCAGCATCACCTATCTCTATGCCGGGCTTGCGCTCTCGCTGCTGCTTTCCTTTCTGTGTACTTTTTTCCTATATCGGTACGCAGAAGTGCTTGCCCTATATGTGTTGAAGGAGAGCCGCTGTGTGCCGCTGTTAAAGATCCTCTCCTTCACCGTACCCTTCGGGGCGGTTCATGCCTGCATCAACGGCTATTATTACGGTCTTCAGAAGACCTCGGTTCCTGCCGTCTCCCAACTGCTGGAACAGCTTGCCAGAGTGGGCGGTGTCTATCTGATGTACTGCGTAGCCTCTGAGCAGGGGAGACCTGTCACCATCGAGATGGCGGTGTGGGGGCTGGTCATCGGTGAGGTCGTATCGGTTCTCTATAGTGTCACCTTCACCCGCTTTCATGCGTCCCGCGGGGGGCTTTCCGGTGCCGTGGGACAGCTCATCACCATGGCTGCTCCGCTAACTGTAAGCCGGGTGCTCATCAATCTCTTCCAGAGTGCAGAGGCTATCCTTATACCGGGAAAGCTTCAGGAATTCGGCTACCGGGCCGATGAAGCCTTAAGTGTCTATGGCGTTCTCACCGGAATGGCCATGCCGATGATCCTCTTTCCGGCAGCCATCGCCAATTCCGTGTCCGTCATGCTGCTGCCGGCCATCTCAGAAGCCCAGGCCAAGCAGGATCTTGTGTACATAAAAAAGGCAGTAAAAAAGAGTTGCTTTTACTGCCTTGTCCTTGGTCTTTCCTGTACTTTTGTTTTCCTTTTGCTCGGGCGCTTTCTGGGACGGATCATGTTCGCCAACCAGTTAGCCGGAACCTTCATCATGGTACTTGGGTGGATCTGCCCCTTTCTGTATCTGACTACCACGCTAAGCAGCATCCTAAACGGCCTGGGCCGAACCGGCACCACTATGCTTCTAAACCTTGTAAGCTCAGGAATCCGCATCTTCTTCGTCGCATTCCTGATTCCCTCTATGGGGATCAAAGCATACCTGTTTGGCATGCTGGTAAGTCATCTTTTTGACTCCGGTGCAGCGATACTGATTCTGAGAAAAGCGATAAAGAAATCGATATAGGTCTCTCAGTCCTCATATCCATTGGGGTTATTGCTCTGCCACCGCCAGGAATCCGCGCACATCCGCTCAATGCCGTACTCTGCTTCCCAGCCAAGCTCCGCCTTGGCCTTGGAGGCATCTGCATAGCAGGTAGCGATGTCGCCGGGCCGCCTGGGCTTGATGACATAGGGGATTGTCTTGCCGCAAGCCTTCTCGAAGGCCTTCACCACCTGGAGTACGCTGTAGCCATTCCCGGTACCCAGATTATAAATGCTCACCCCGGACTTATCCTCAATCTTCTTCAATGCCTTCACATGGCCTTTCGCCAGATCTACCACGTGGATATAATCCCGTACGCCGGTTCCGTCCGGTGTATCATAGTCGTCCCCGAACACGCCAAGACACGAAAGCTTTCCAACTGCAACCTGTGCGATATAAGGAAGCAGATTGTTGGGGATTCCCTTGGGATCCTCCCCGATCAGACCGCTCTCATGGGCGCCGATGGGATTGAAATACCGAAGCAGGACTACATTCCATTCCGGATCGGCCACATGAAGATCCGTAAGGATCTGCTCTAACATAGACTTCGTCTGACCGTAAGGATTCGTGATCTTTCCCTTGGGGCAGTCCTCCGTGATAGGAATAAAAGCAGGATCCCCGTACACCGTTGCAGAGGAGCTGAAAATAATATTTTTCACATTATGCGAACGCATAACATCACACAACAGGAGCGTTCCTGTAATATTGTTGTGATAATATTCAAGAGGCTTCGACACAGACTCGCCCACTGCCTTCAGTCCGGCAAAGTGGATAACGGAATCGATGCTTTCCTTCTCAAAGATCTCATTCATGCCCTCCCGATCCAGAATATCTACCTTATAAAAAGGAATCTTCTTCCCGGTGATCTGCGCCACCCGTTCCAGAGACTTCTCACTGGAGTTGCACAGATTATCCAAAACTACAACGTCATAGCCTGCGTTAATAAGTTCAATACATGTGTGGCTTCCGATATAACCGGCGCCACCCGTCACTAAAATAGCCATAAGGCACCTCCTAAATTCTTTCTACTGTAACAGCTCAATCACACCCTTCCTCGGTCCGGCTGAACTGTTACCCAAACAGATTCTACCACAAGGGCTTTCCTGTTTCAACCTTAAACTTCATCACTTGAACAATCTAACATATATTCGAATTCTCTGTATACCAGTTCCTGCGGCACATGAATCTTCGGATTATCAAGAATCTCTCTGACTGCATATTGTATGTGCTCTGGTTTCGTACCATTTTTTTCGCATTCGTGGACCGACCACAACAACCCATGAACAACAACACGATTCTCTTCTGCATGTTTTCTCAGTCTACGATCACCAGTCAGCAACGTCCATCCTCTTATTTTGGCAACCGCATACGCAACGCAATCATAAAAAGAAAGCTTTGGCTTATCCCTTTTCGTCTTCTGGGCAAGAATAAATTCGTCATTTGTCATATCAATGCACTGCAATCCACACGCCAGTAGCACCTTCTGTATCCCACTTGGACTGATCAATTCATCCTCAAAAACAGATATTTCTATGCAAACCTCATGTTTTCCGGCAAAAAATTCCTCTAGCAACCGAATTTTCATCAAATCCAGAAGTATATTGGTATCCGCAAAAAGAATCATTCAGATACCCCCTCCATTCCGCACAATTCCATTGCCTCCGCATACGGTATATCTAATAGCTCAGACACCTTGCTCAGACCAATCTCATCATCATTATAGGCGCGGCATACCAACTGTTTCAGTCTGCTTGGTGACTCCTTTCTCATGTTGCTCGTGATACTGCTGTCAGATACCCTTCGATAAGTCTCCGAATTAATAACTGCCGCCTGACGCGCTCGCAAAACAACACATTGACCCGACACTCCATATTCATCATGTACAAATCTAATATCAGAGATACCAATATTTTTTCTCTTATTTCCCAGTTCTCTTCTGCAATCCTTCGTAGGAAGTAAAAAACGCCCCGCAATATCATCTACCTTCTTTTCCGACAACTTATGTTCCTTTTCCAGGAACAGATGCACCAATTCATGTGCAATAGTAAAACGTTGCCGTTCCATTGTCATAGAATCGTTATAAGCAATAACCGGAATCTGTCCGATCCAGCAGCTATATCCTGAAAAATCACTGTTCATTATTTTTATATTAATCAGATAGATATTGGAATTCTCCAGGTTCTGTATCAGATTTCCGATTGGTCCTCGTTCCGGCAATCCCAGTATTTTACGCAGTCTCCAAGCCGCATTATCCAAGTCTGGATCCGGATCGTATAATGAATGTGCCAGATTTCCCGTATCAATACAGCCATTTCCAAGCAAGTCAGCCACTTGCAGATAACGTTCAATGGAATATTTTATCTGCTCAATAATCTGTTGTTCCTGTGCGCTTGACAAATTATCATTCTTCCGAAATTTCCCATTCAGAATAATCTCTTCTCCACGCAACGGCTGGTACGCCATAAATCGATTCAAGGAAACATCCAATACTTTACAAATCTTTTTTATCACTTGAATATCCGGTTCTCTCTTATCATTTTCATAATTTGAAATTGTCATTTTCTGAACACCGACAGATTCCGCCAAATATTCCTGCGTATAATTCTTTTGAATCCTATAATATCTTATATTCTTTCCCAGCATATTTCGCGCCACTCCTTTCTGTTTACATTTTACCATGTTTTAATCAAATAGTAAACACCGAGTTTAAAAAAACAGCATGCGTTCCGTGCATAAAAAAGCAAGATCGCATGCTGTGACTTTAACAATATTTTAAACTTCAGCCCGTATCCCCAGTAGAATATCCGGCCGATTGGTGATAATGCTGTAGCAGCCCGCGTGGTACAGTGCCCGCAGCTCCTGCGCTGTGTCCGGCGTATACGGACTTACCCCAACTCCCATCTGTGCCAGCCGCGGAACAAGTGTATCATCCATCAGCACTGCATGATATTCCGGGTGCAGGTAATCCATCTTAAAATCAAGTCCTTTCACATAGCTGACCAGATCTTCCTGCTTCTTCAGCCACACAGCCGCCTGCTGCATGGTGGCTCCCAGCGGCAGAAGCGCTGCGCAGCTGTGTATCAGCTCCAGAATAGCCGCCTTGGGACTCTTGGCTACAATATCAACCCCCGTCATGCCTGCCAACATCTCCTCCGGAAATGCCAGATCCTCCATGGTAACCTCCGACAGCGCCCGGTCAGACGGAAGTATCTTCAATAACACGTCAAACATCGGATTCTTCGCCATGCCTGCGGAAGCCGTCAGCCCGCCGACCCGCAGTTTGGGGCAGAGCTCCTTCACCTGGCGCAGCAGGCTGTGGTCGAAGGCAGAGATCAAGGTCTGCTCCACCATGTCATGTGCCTTCACTGCCTCCACCACCATCTTGACATAAGGAACTGTCCGGTCTACCGGTGCCTTCAGTTCAATGTTCACCAATGTAAGCGGACGGGTCACCTCCAGACACTCGTCCAGGGTTGCGATCCGCTCCCCGGCAAATTCCGATCCCTTATGGCTGCCAAAATCAAGCTTCTTCAACTGTTCCAGCGTCATGTCCGCGATCCTACCGGTGGCATTGGCCGTGCCGTCCACCGAATAATTGTGATGAATCACCAACTTATGATCTGCCGTCACCTGTACGTCTGTCTCGATGCCATCGGCTCCAAGCTCGATGGCCTTACGGAAGGCAGAGAGTGTATTCTCCGGAGCGCAGAAGGACGCTCCCCGATGTGCTACAATATAAGTCATTTTCTTTCTCCTCCAATTCTGCGACTATTTCTCATGCTTCACTATTTTCAAAATATCTTCTGTCATGTTCCGCTCAGTCATCCGCTGCTTCCACGGCCTTCGCAAGTGCTTCCTCGTCCTCGTCGCTCATCTTCTCGCCATGCTTCACATTGGAGACACAGACAATGGCGATAACCATGGCGATCATGCAGAATGCCTGCACTGTATTATATGTACCGCTGATACCTACCAGGAAGCCGATCACGGTAGGACAGATAACCGCCGCCGTGAAGGTTGCCGTATAATAATAGCCGGTAAATGCGCCAAACCGGGCCTTTCCTCCGATAGCCAGCATGATCGGCAGCGTATTGATATTCACCAGGATAAAGCCAGCCGCATAGACGAAGTTCAGGACGGTCAGCGGTATATCCGCACTGGTGATACCGATATAAGGAATCAAAAACATCAGTCCATGGCAGACAGCCACCACCGCCAGCCCGATGGTGATGGATTTCTTTCTTCCAAGCTTACGTCCCATGATTCCGGCAGGAACCGCCAGAAGCACTGCACCCAGCGTAGCCACTGTCCTTATCAGCGTAGCCTTCGCTGCTCCCATCCCTAAGAGCTTCGCCGCATAGAGCGTAAAGTATGTTCCGAATCCGTCACTGGAGCCTGAGATACAGAACAGCGCGAACATCATAATGAACATACTCCGCTTCACGCCCTTCGGCAGATTCAGATTCCGAAGAGATTCCCGCTTCTCACCTTTGGCATTGTCGGCCTCTTCTCTGACAAGCTGTTCCTTGCGGTTATCCGGCCATTTTACGAAGAACAGGATGATCAGAAGGAACAGTACACAGACGATGGCTCCGAATACGAACACCGATATGTAATCGCCATCGGCAATGGCCTGCTTAAAGCCCATGGCACCAAGGATCGTTGCCGATATGGTAGCGATAATCGTCGCCACTGCCGCCACCATGTTCACCACCGCATTGCCGTCACTCTGATACTCGTCCGGCACGATATCCGGCATGATAGCCACGCATGGAGCCCGCCAGGTTGACATAATGACATTAAATATG
>CAKSAI010000201.1 GCA_934434905.1 uncultured Lachnospiraceae bacterium
TAACGGCATTGCAGCAGGTGCAGAGATCGCATTGGGAAAATCCCTGGGACTCACCGTAATCGTGACGGATCACCACGAGGTTCCCTATGATGAGACTGCGGAGGGGCGAATCTATAAGCTCCCCTGTGCTGACGCAGTGGTGAATCCCAAGCAGGAAGACTGTTCCTATCCCTTCAAGGGGCTGTGCGGCGCAGGAGTGGCCTACAAGCTGGTGCAGGTACTCTTCGAGGAGCTTGGCAGGAGCCGGGAGGAGATCCTTCATTACCTTCCCTACGCGGCCTTTGCCACGGTGGGAGATGTGATGGATCTGATCGGGGAGAACCGCATCCTGGTGAAGGAAGGATTAGAGAGGCTGCGCCGGACGGACAATAAGGGGCTGCATGCGCTGATGATGCAGAATCAACTGCTGCCTGAGAATATCAAGGCGTATCATATCGGGTTTATCTTAGGTCCCTGCCTCAATGCCAGCGGCCGCCTGGATACAGCGGTGCGTGCCCTGCGGCTGCTGCAGGCCAGAGACGAGAAGGAGGCAGTGGAGCTGGCTAAGGATCTGACGGACTTAAACGCCAGCCGGAAGGACATGACGGCCAAGGGGGTAGAACAGGCCGATCTTCTGGCAGCGGAGGCTGTCTCTGCCGGCGACAAGGTGCTGGTGCTGTTCCTGCCGGATTGTCACGAGAGCCTGGCAGGTATCATCGCGGGGCGTATCCGTGAAAAGTACAACCGTCCGGTATTCGTGCTGACAAGAAGCGAGGAAGGCGTCAAGGGCTCCGGGCGCTCCATCGAGTGCTATTCCATGTATGAAGAGCTGTGTAAAGTCAAGGAGCTTTTCACTAGATTTGGCGGCCATCCCATGGCGGCCGGATTGTCTCTGGCAGAGGAAAACGTGCCGGTGCTGCGAAGACGCCTCAATGAGCTGACTGCGCTTACCGAGGAGGACTTCATTTCCAAGATCATGATCGACGTGCCTATGCCGATCGACTACATAACGCCGGAGCTGGTGGAACAGCTCTCCCTGCTGGAGCCCTTTGGCAAGGGAAATGAGAAGCCTGTCTTTGCTGATAAGGGCTTAGAGCTTCTGTCCGCACGTATTCTTGGAAAAAACAGGAATGTGTGCAAAATGCAGGTGAGAAGCAGCCTTGGCAGGGTCATGGAGGCCATGTACTTCGGCGATACGGAACAGCTTACGACATATCTTGCGGAAAAGTATACCAAGGACGCCGTGCGTGCGTTGTTCGACGGAAGACCTCAGGGAACACCGATCGTTATGTCTATGGTCTATTACCCGGAGATAAATCACTTTAACGGGCGGGATACACTCCAGATTGTGGTGAAAAACTATAGCTAAAACTTAAAATTCTCTTAAAGCAGGCCGGATAGCTTGCTTATTTTGAAAAAAAAGCGTAATATGTTCATGAAAGCAATGAGCAGTGCTCGCACTGCATAGGATAGAGGCGAAAGGAGAGGCGCCATGGCGAAAGTTACATTTACCTTCTTGTCGGCAGACAAGAAAACATCGATTCATTGTGTAAGCTGGGAACCGGAGAATAAGGATTTCCGGGGTATCCTGCAGATCACCCACGGTATGGTGGAATACATTGAGCGTTACGAGGGGTTTGCCGAATTCTTAAATACCAAGGGTTATCTTGTGGTCGGACACGATCATCTGGGACACGGTGAGTCCGTGAAAACACCGGAGGACTGGGGGTTCTTTGCCGAGGAAAACGGCAGTGATGTGTTGGTGGAGGATATGCATTCCTTGAGGACGATCGTTCAGGAGAGATTTCCCGGTGTTCCTTATTTTATGCTGGGACACAGTATGGGTTCTTTTTTACTGCGGAAGTACCTGTGTATGCATGGGGATAACCTGCGAGGAGCCATCATCATGGGAATCGGCGATCAGCCGGACAGGGTACTTAAGTTTGGCAAGGGATTGTGCCGGACGATGGCGACGGTTCGTGGCTGGCATTACCGCAGCGGGCTGATCCAGAAGATGGCTTTCGCGGGAAATGACAACAAGTTCCGCGGAGAGAGTCTGAAGAATAGTTGGCTGACTAAGGATGTGGAAATAGTGAAAGCCTATTCCGAAAGTCCCAAGTGCACCTTTGTCTTTACACTGAACGGATTTTATAACCTGTTTGATACGATCTGGTATGATAACCGCCCGGAGAATCTGGAGCAGATGCCAAAGAAGCTTCCGCTGTTCTTTGTCTCCGGAGAGGACGATCCGGTGGGCTCCTTCGGAAAGGGAGTCAAGCAGGTATACGATCGATATGAGAAGCTTGGAATGGTTGACATAACCTGGAAGCTGTATCCCACTGACCGACATGAGATCTTAAATGAGCTGGATAGAGAACAGGTGTATGAGGATCTGTATAGCTGGCTAGAGGTTCGATTGACGACATAAGGAAACAGTTCAGCCAGACCGAAGAAGGATGGTAAATCGTGCTTGCACGAATTTAACAGACTGAGATCGGTCTGAGGGAACGCCCGTTTATGAGCAAAGTTAGCTGCGGAGCAGCGAGAAAGCACTGGAAGTGCCTTTGCGAATGGGCGTGGGCTGAACTGTTATAACATAAAGAAAGAGGTAATCTGCGTGAAAAGAAGAGCATTGACATTTTTAATGGCGGTGTGTATCATGCTATCCTCCATGACCGTTCTGGCACGGGATGATGGCTCTAAGGAGAACCGTTCCGAGCAGGAGATCCTGAATCAGAAGACGGCGGTTGCCGGACAGGACGGGGAGGTTACGGAGCCCATCACCAAGGAGGATAAGCCATACCTCTCTCTGGGAGGCAACCTGACGGAGGAACAGCGCAATACGGTACTGCAGCTGATGGGTATCGATCCTTCCGAACTGTCAGAGTATGACGTTATTTATACCACGATTGACGAGGAGTATCAGTATCTTGGCAATTATCTGTCCTCTGATACTATCGGGAAGCGTTCCCTTTCCTCCGTAGTTGTCGTGAAGCGGGAGCAGGGACATGGGATCAACATCACCACCAAGAATATTTCCTATTGTACCGTTGGGATGTATAAAAATGCGTTGATCACTGCGGGTATTACAGATGCAGATATTATCGTTGCGGCTCCCTTCCCCATCTCCGGGACGGGAGCGCTTGTGGGAACCATGAAGGCATACGCGGTGATGACCGGGGAAGAGGTTTCCGAGGAAAATATGGATGCTGCCCTAAATGAGCTGGTGGTGACCGGAGACCTGGCAGATACCATAGGTGATTCCGAGCAGGTGGAGGAATTCATTGCCTATCTGAAGCAGCAGATCGTGGAGAGAGGCCTTAAGAGCGAGGAGGATATCCGGGTGCTCATCAAGGAGGCCGAAAAGAAGTTCAACATCTCCTTAAATGAGGAGCAGATCCGGGATATCGTAGCGCTGCTCCAGAAGATCGGCAATCTGGATCTGGATATTGATACATTGGTGAGTCAGGCCAGGGATCTCTATGACCGGATCGCTGACATTGGAAGATCCACCGGATTTTTTGACAAGATCGCAGAATTTTTCCGGGCGATCCTGGATTTCTTCAAGAATTTATTCTCATAAAAAGCAGAGGAACTGATTGCAATGAGTACGGATGAGGCACGCCGACGCAGGAATGCCAGGGAGCGTAGACAGAGAAAGAAGATAAGGCGGACGATACAACTGGCACGGCGGGTAGCCCTGTGCATTGTGGCAGTGGTTCTGATCCTTGCAGCGGGCAGCGCAATCGCACGGGCGCAGGACAGAAGACAGCAAAATCGGTATCTGGAGGGCGTATTCGCGAAGAAAGTGGGGGATATGCCGGAGATCGATGTTCAGCTTCTGACGTCCAATCCCTATTCCAGGCCGCAGACGAAGTTAAAGAAGGTGAAGGGACTGGTTATCCATTATGTAGCCAATCCGGGGACTACAGCACAGCAGAATCGCAACTATTTTGAAGGACTGAAGGATTCCAAGATCACCAAGGCCAGCAGCCACTTCATCATCGGACTGGACGGCGAGATCATCCAGTGTATACCAAGCGGAGAGATTGCGTACGCTTCCAACGAACGCAATGAGGACACCCTGTCCATCGAGTGCTGTCATCCCGATGCAACCGGGAAATTCAATCAGGAAACCTACGATTCGATGGTTCACCTGACAGCCTGGCTGTGCGGAAAGTTCGATCTGACTACCAGGGACGTGATCCGGCATTATGATGTTACCGGGAAGCAGTGTCCCCTGTATTATGTGAAGAACCCTAAGGCTTGGCAGCAATTCCTGACGGATGTGCAGGATTACATAGAAAGAAATGGCGAGGAAGAAAATGGAAAAATTGATTGAAGCGATTCTACAGAACAGAGATATCCGCGTGAATCTCATAGAGATAAGACAGCGCATGAAGCAGCCTGGGGAGAGAGAAGTGTTCCTCAGGCTTCTTTCCGATACACCGGAATTATCCGGTGCGCTGCGTGGTCTGCTGGCAGATGAGGATCCCAAGGTGCGCAAGAATGCCGCACTGATCATCGGAGAAGCAAATGCAGGAGAGAGCCTGCTGGCGCTGTATGAGGCTTACTGTCAGGAAGAGACGCTTTTTATCCGCGGGGATTACCTCAAGGCAATGGGACAGATGGATTATCGGCCGCTTCTTGGCAAGCTGAAGGAGCGCTTAGAGGAGATGAAGGATCAGGAGGTTCCCCAGGAGGAACTAAAGCATTACCGGGAGGAGATGACACAGCTTCAGAAGCTGCTGCTTAAGATGCAGCCGGGGAAGAAGCATGTGTTTACCGGAATGGATGGGCGGTATGATGTCCTGCTGACCTGCAATCGGAATTTCCGTGAGGTGACGGCACGGCAAGTGAACGGAGACGGCGAGGTGTCGTTGGGCGTGCGTGTGCGCCGGGCGGATCTTCGGCAGATCTTCCGGGTGCGTACCTTCCGGGAGCTGCTGTTTGTCTTGAATGTCACAGGCATAGGGCCGGAACCGGAAGAGGCGGCGCGTGCTCTTGCAGATTCGAATCTCTTGTCGCTGCTGGCGCAGGGGCATAATTTTGGAGCGCGTAACGATCAGCAGCGGCATCATGATCCGAAGAAGGAAAATGATCCGGTGCAGGGCCGAAGTCAGGAGAAGAGTGCTCCTATGGATCCCTTCCGCTTCCGAATCACAGTTATCGGCAAAATGCCCCTGGATAAGCGCAGTGCTTTTATACGGAAATGTTCTTTTGCTCTGGAACAGGCAAGCGGGCGGAAGCTTCTGAATTCCGCTTCCGATTATGAGGTCGAGCTTCGCCTGATGGAGCGTAAGGATGGGACCTTCCTGCCGCTATTAAAGCTGCATACCTTAAAGGATCCGCGCTTTTCCTATCGCAGGGAGAGCATTGCGGCCTCCATCCATCCGTCAGACGCAGCACTGATCGCGGCGCTGACCCGGCCGCATCTTATAGAGGATGCCCAGGTGCTGGATCCGTTCTGTGGCGTGGGGACGATGCTGGTGGAACGTGATATCGCAAGGCGCGCTAAGGGACTCTTTGGCGTTGATATATTCGGGGAAGCCATCGAGAAGGCCAGGGAAAATGCAAAGCTGGCTGAAAAAGAGATTCATTATGTAAATCGCGATTTCTTTGATTTTACCCACAAGGGACTGTTTGATGAGGTATTCACCAACATGCCGATTCGTGGCAAGAAGACCAGGGAGGAGCAGGATGCTTTCTACCAGAGCTTCTTTGAGAAGGCAGAGGATGTGTTAAAGCCGGGCGGAATCATGGTACTCTATTCCAACGAGAAGGGCTTTATCAAGAAGCAGCTTCGCCTGCGGGAGGAGTGGAAGCTGGTGAATGAGTTCTGCCTGAATGAGAAGGAGGACTTCTCGGTGTATGTGATCCGGTTAAAGGAGAAGTAGGAGGCTGGGGTAAGATGGATGGGGATAGAGGGAAAATGATATTTCATTCGAATCTTTCACGGGAACTGAATTCCTCTCGCGAGATGAATCGTATGAAATTTAATTTGAATAACGATGCTTTTTCTTCCAATGTATATTGGTTGCGATTCGCATACAGCGGGCATGAACGGTGGAACTATAATTTTCATAATCATTCATTTTATGAATTTCATTGTTGCGTTGCGGGGACAGCCGAATATGAGCTTTCTACCGGAGAACGTTTCTTGATCGGACGGGATGAGTTTCTGCTTTTTCCACCCAAAACGTATCATTCCATTCAAAATGTCAGCGATGATTATGTTCGTTTTACACTTGGATTTGACATTAAGGTAAAGGACAATGAGGATAGGTTGTTC
>CAKSAI010000202.1 GCA_934434905.1 uncultured Lachnospiraceae bacterium
TGGAAAAGGACAGGCTTTCCAGCCGTTCAACGCATTTTCTACCTCTTCCAAAATTCTTCTGATCTTTGCTTTTGACAGATTCATCCTGCTTCCACACGAAAAAAAATCCTCCTTTGAAAAATTCTCCGTTTTTCCATTCATACTCATCTGATGTCTTGCAAGCCATCGATTTGCCGAGTCATTCGCATATGTAATATCATAGGCTGGTGCCAGCATCCATTGCCCGGATTTATCCATCAAAAAAGAAATGTTCTTTACATGGTCATCCTGGTTTCTTGCCAATATATTAAAAACCATCCTCCGAAATAACTGCTCCACTTCCTTTTGTCCCAGACCAAGGCGGTTCATAATCTCGAAAGCCTGTTCATAGCTGTATACTCCGGGCATATTATAATCAAAATGCGCCATGGCTCCCAGGGACTGCATGTGAAGTTTTTCTCCCGTATCGCTTCGGTCAAAGCGCTTTGTCATAAAGTGATAACACTCGGATTCCTGGCGTAACCTGCATTCGTTCATAACAATTCCGGCACGCTCTGCCATCTGATAATATGCATACTCTATCCGTGTATACGACTTTCCATCCTCTTTTTCGCCTTTGTCCTTATTATTTCTGACTCCATCAAATTTTATCAGCCAATATTCATATCCGTCACCAGCTTGTATCTGCCCGGAACGAACATCACCGGTTTCCCGATTCCATGCAACAACCGCCTTTGCTCTCGCGCCGCCAGCCGAGGTTCCAACGTTAATGATCTGCTCCATGGTATGGTCGCTGTCCATGATATGCAGCTTTTCTCTGTCAGTCAATATCGCAGTTGCCAGTTCTACTAATGCACGGATGTCAATCACATCATTTTTCGTAACCGCATAATCCATGGCCGGAACATATTCAAGCGCTCCCATCCCCCGCTTTCCTGTATACAATAATCGCTCCACAGCCGTCAGTGTATCGATACTTCTCCCCTGCTCCGCAAGATATCGTTCAATCAATTTGCTTCCATATTTGTCAGGCAGAGAATCAGCCAGCAGCCCCGGCAGCCCGTGAAATGCGGCATTCCCCAGTCCGGGAAATGTATAAATCCGATCTTTTAACGGCATCATAATTGGTGCAACCTCAATACCGCTTCCAACAAAATCCTTATCATAGTTAAAAACAGGAATACTATCTATGCCCTCCTGGGAAACAGCCCCAATCCGTGTCCCCCACAAAAAAACTTCCGCTACATTCATCGCTTATCCTCCCCCCAGACCCAGGCATCGGCCTCGCTGTTCATCCTCGACTTTGTCACTCGCTTTCTTTTCGGCTTTTGATCTGCAAGATCAGTCGGTTTGACTGTCTGCTCCGGAAGAAGCAATTCCAGATTCGACAGCACTCCCAATACCCGGAGCACATTTAATATACTTTCAAAATTAACACTCTCACCTTTTTCGATTCTTAAAATCGTTCTTAACGCAACCCCTGACTGCTCCTCCATTTCTATCTGCGTATAATTCATTGCAATTCTCGTATCCTTGATGCGCTGTCCCAATTCTGCCATAATCCCCGCATTATTCTCATACCCTGTTATCTTCATTGTCTCTCCTCTCACCGCCCGGAATGATAATACGCCATATTTGGCATTTATTATAACATATTTCATTATAAAATGTCAAATATGGCGTATTATTTAATGTTTTTCGCTGTTTAATGTTTTTTTCGCATCTGTGCATAGCACTTATCGCACACCCGGCCGATCGTCCCCAGCAGCAACGGGCTGCCGCAATATCGGCATTTCAGGATATAGTCCTTCTTATTCTTCGCCAGAAGGCGCATGATCGTGCCCTCTGTCTTCTCCCGCTCAAGATCCAGACGTTCCTGATCGATATTCTTTCCCAGACGGACTGAGAACTGATAATACAGATCCAGCATCTTATAGAAGGTCTCGTAACGGCTAAGTCCCGAATCCCTGCACATCATCAGCGCCGGGAAGAGCAGGGAAACATCGGCAGTATATGTCTTGCAGTAATACAGCCACAGATCCACCAGGTCATTGTTCTTGATATCGATGGAACAGGTCAGCATACGGTATAGGATATGCTTGTCCTCGAAGCCGTCGATCTCCTTGCGGTCGCGGTAAGCCCGTTCGTATAAAAATAATGGCTCTGTAATACTGATCTTCTCAAAAGGCGGCTCTGTCTCCACAGATTTCCAGATCTTTAGGACTGCATCCAGCGGCTCCTCCATATCAAGAAGTATCTGTGGGAAGCCAAGGCTCACCTGGGACACCTCCGGCTCCTTCTCATCGAAATGTTCCCGGATATAGGAAAGTGCATCCTCTCCCATGGCGTTCACATATCCGGCATCATGGATGCCGTACCGACCGGCACGTCCGGCAATCTGCTTAATCTCCGAGACGATCAGCGGCCGTGTTGTCTTTCCGTCATATTTATCTGTCTGCATGAATACGATCCGCTGTACCGGGAGGTTTAATCCCATGCCGATGGCATCGGTGGAAACCACCACCTTCGTCTGCCGCTCTGTGAAGAGATGGATCTGGCGGCGGCGAATCTCCGGGGGCAGGCTGCCATAGATAACACTGGCCTTGACACCGGAACGTTCCAGCCGTCCGGCAATGTCCAGCACCGCGCGCTTGCTGAAGGCGATCAGGGCATCTCCCTCCCGGACACCCTCCGGGAAGCAGAATGCTTCCGTCTCACAGAGCAGCGGTGTTTTTCGCTCATATCGTCGTATCTCATAGGTATCGCCGCACAATGTGATAAGATGGCAGAGTACCCGCTCCGCCGCCGGACTCATACACACATGGATCTCCTGTGCCCGCACACCTAATACGGCACGTGTCCAGGAATGCCCCCGATCCGGATCCGAGATCATCTGTGCCTCGTCGATCACTGCAATGTCATATTCCTGATCCAGATCAAGCATCTCCACGGTGGAGGATGTAACCTTGCTGCCATCCTCATAGATACGTTCCTCTCCGGTGAGCATGGTGCAGGGCAGACCGAAATCCTTCATTTTCTCATAGACCTCCAGCGCCAGCAGACGCAATGGCCCAAGATATACGCCGTGTTCGGCCGTTTTTAACCGCTGAAGCGCCTCATAGGTCTTGCCGCAGTTGGTAGGTCCGATGTGCAGAATAAACCTGCGCTGCATCGCAAGCGCCTCCGGGAACTCCGTCTCCGGGCGGGTGGGAACCATGTTCATGATCTGTGGACGTATCCCATTCTCTCCATAGCTTCTGCACAACGCCCGCAGGGTCTTCTGACAGATATCATAGGGCATTTCCTCCCGCAGAAAATCCAGGAACTTCTGCGTCACCAGCTCGGTCTCCGCCTCTGTCATGCCGCCCAGATCCAGTCGCACCAGCTCCGGCATCATCATATCCCGGATCTTCATGATGGCAATCTGGTTATTTGCCTTTATCGCAAAATAAACCAGATTCCGAATCTGACGATGATACTCCTCCAGATGAGGCTGGCTGATCTTGGATGCCTTGGTTCTTTTCATCTCACCAAGGATCGTGCTGATCCGCTTCTCGTAGGTCTTCTTTCCGTCGTTATTTTTCTTTTTTAAATGCTGGGCACAGGTTTTATACTGCGTAAAATAAAACTGCGCGAGTTTTTCCTTCTGTATCATTGGTCTTGAAAGCCTTTCTTTTATTCTACCACGTTCAGATAGCTGCTGACGCAATACAATACCTGCCCGTTATATTCCACCCTGGACCAGCCAAGCTCTGTATTGATACCTGTCCGCACGAATATCTCTCCCGCACGGAGCGTAGCTACCACCACGGAATTCGGATTTGTCACGCTGGGGATACTCCGCAGGTTGATCTCGATCTTGGGCGTTACCTGCTCCTGGCAATCGCTGAACTTCGTCTTGATTCCATCATCCTCCGGCTTCTCAGGATGATAAGCGAGATCCGTCGTCAGATAGTTGGATACTGCATAATAAGTCGTTCCGTCCAGAACAATCCTGGACCATCCGCTGTCGCTGATACCTGTTCTTGTGGCTGTTTCTCCATTGGAAAGCTGCCGCAGCACCGTGCTCTCCGCTCCCTGACTTGGAACATTCCTAAGATTCGTCACATCCTTTGCCGTGACCGTCTCATTTACCTCCTGGAACTTCATGCCATACTCCGTACCGGGATCCGTGTTGCTCTGACCCCCGGTGCCTTCCTGACCCCCGGTACTTGTCTGACCCCCGGTGCCTTCCTGACTTCCATCGCCGGACTGGCCGTCAGTGTTTCCCTGGCTCTTGCTGTCCTCCCGGCCCCCGGAACCCTCATCCCCGGTCGGCTGACCATCCACGTTTTCCTCTATCCCCGGGGTTTCGTCTCCCCCGTCTTTTCCTCCGAAGGTCTTAAAGATCAGTACAACTGCCACAGCCAGAACCGCCACGAAGCATACTGACGCAACAATGATCCTGATTATAATCTTCTTGCTTTCACGTTCTTCAAACTCATCATCAAACATTCTTTTCCTTCTTTCCCTCTAAGCAGGCTGCTTCACTGCCCGGTTCAGACTTTCCGTCATGAAGAGCAGGAGCAGAATAAATATAATAAGAAACAACGGCATCAATCGGATACTGATATGGTTGGCAATCAGACCGAACAACGGCGGCATAAGGGTAGATCCCACATAGGCGCAGGCCATCTGGATGCCGATAATGGCCTGGGAATGCTCCTTACCAAAATTATAAGGTGTGGAATGAACGATCGATGGGTAAACCGGCGCACAGCCAAGACCGGTAACGATCAGTCCTCCCAGGGCAAGCCAGTCTGCCGTCACCGGAAGGGCAATGCACAGAATGCCAAAAGCAGCGATCACCGCGCCAATACGGATCAGCCACCGATCACCCAGACGCTCCGTCACAAGCCCGGACAGAAAACGCCCTGCCGTGATACCGATAAAGAAGAACGAGGCAAAGGCTGCTGCCATCCGGGGCGTTATGTTCCTGACCTGAACCAGATAACTGCTGGCCCAGAGCATAACGGTGCTCTCTGCGGCACAGTATGCAAAGAAGCCCACAAGAACCTGCGGGACACCCTTGATCTTCAATACATGAAAAATCCCATTGGAGGCCGGAGTGCTGTCATCACCATCGAAAGCCCCCGCAGCCTGAAGCCTCTTCCATAGGGGAAGCGTGCAGAACAGAAGGGCTGTGATGCCGAACTGGATCGCTGACACAGTCCGATATCCGCTGTTCCAGCCGGCAGACCCGGCCAGCGCCCAGCTCATAATATAGGGACTTGCAATGGTTCCGACACCCCAGAAGCAATGAAGCCAGCTCATATGGCGCGAGGAATAATGAAGCGCCACATAATTATTAAGCGCCGCGTCCACTGCCCCGGCTCCAAGTCCATAAGGAACAGCCCACACGCACAGCATCCAGAACTGCGAAGATACGGAAAAACCCATCAGTGCAGCCGCTGTCAGGAAGACACTGACAGCCGTCACACGCCCGGTTCCAAGCTTGCGTGTCAGACGGTCCGACATCAGGCTGGAAAGGATGGTTCCGCCTGATATGATCATAGATACCATTCCGGCGTAGGACAGAGGCACACCAAATTCCTGACGCATAACAGGCCAGGCAGATCCCAGCAGAGAATCCGGGAGGCCCAGACTGATAAACGCGATATAAATAATCAAGAGCAATATTGTATACATAAACTCACACCTGTTTCAACTTTCTTGCTTATATTCGGCTGCAATAACATAGTAGCAGTTCAGCCCACGCCCATTCGCAATATGATAAAGAATAGCACGAAAATCCGCTAAAATCAAGTATCATCTCCTCCTTGACAAATGCAGCACAGATTCATTATACTAAATAATGAAATTACCACCGTTATAAAGCTTAGGCATACCCGAAATAAACACATTAAAGGAATCGCCATGAATAATATAAAATCAATCATTGCCCAAAATATCACAGATTTACGCCGGGCCAAAGGGCTTACACAGCTTGAGCTCGCAGAACAGCTTAACTACTCCGATAAAGCTGTCTCCAAATGGGAGCGCGCAGAATCCATGCCGGATGTTTCTGTCTTAGTAGACATAGCGGATTTATTTGACGTGCCGCTGGATTACCTGGTGCGCACAGAGCATCCCCAAAAGGAAATACAGCCTTCAGAGAACGCTTTATCTTCCAATGAAGCCTCCTCCTACCGAAAAGAATATATCAGCGGCGTAGCCATACTGTTGGTA